>JAKFCK010000403.1:0-2331 GCA_036676685.1 Chitinophagaceae bacterium
AATGAAAAATATGGTGTGATTGATTATACAGGCAAAGAAATCATTCCCATTAAATACGAAAACATCAATGATGGTTGGCAAATTTTTGAATTTAAACACAAAGGCAAATGGGGAGCTTTTGATAGAGAAGGCAAACCGATGATTGATCCCATTTACGATTTCTCCTTTTATTTTATTTCTGATAAAGCAAAGGTTACTTTAAACGGAAGAACGTTTTTTATCAATAAATCCGGCAAAGAAGTTCCGGGGCCGTAGTGCTATTACCTGGATAATGTTCTGCATCGAATGTATACCGGATTATAAAGAACGCTGAGCGTTGCAAAATAAAAAGCACTCCATAATGACGAACCATGGTCCATGGTACATAGCCGTTCTAGCAGAATTATAAGACCGTTAGGGATGCTTCATGTAATTCGTATTATTCGTGTTCGTGTAATTCGTTTAATTCGTGTTCGTATAATCATCAAATACGATTGCCATCGGGCCAGGTCACCACTATTCCATAGTCCATGGTCCATAGCCCTTCGGGCAGATGGAAAATAATCCTTGCAGCTGCTTTAAGGGTTTCCTGTTTTAAAAACACTCGCCCTGGCTCATCATCAAATCATCAAATCACCAAATCACCAAATCATCCTTTACCGCCTCACAACAACGATCCCCGTTGCTAAGCCGCTACTCGCGGGGGAGAGTATTGTGGCCTGGCCATTTTTCCAGTACTTCACCAAAAGGGAATTGCCAACGAGCTCGTGCCCTGCCACATAAATATCGTTTCCAAAAACTGCGATAGACGTTGGATAGGCATAGGTCGTCCCATCTGTAAGTGAAACTGGCTGACCGTTTTTCCAATACAAACCTGTAGCCCCGGTACCCCCGACCCTGCCCAGGTGGTCACCTTCCCAGCCCGCTACATATACATCAGTGCCTGCAACTGTTATGGCATTGGCCACCGCATGAACTGCCGCGCCGTTTGTGAGCGTCACCGCCTGCCCGTTTTTCCAGTACTTCGCCACCTGCGCAGTGCCGTTGTATTCAGAACCCGCAACATACACATCAGTCCCACTCACGGCAATACCGTTTGCATAAGCCTCGTGGGAACCATCGGTGAGTGATACCGCCTGGCCGTTTTTCCAATATTTGGCTACGCCATTTTCATCACCCGCTACATATACATCCGCGCCAACAACTGCAATGGCCGTGGCTCCCATCACACTTGTACTATTGCTGAGCGTAACCCCCTGCCCGTTTTTCCAATATTTGGCCACGGTTCGTGTTCCAATAATTTCCCAGCCTGCCACGTACACGTCGCTGCCACTAATAGCGATAGCGGCAGCACCCGCACCGGTTGGCCCGGTCAGCCAAACCTCCTGGCCGTTTTTCCAATACTTTGCACTGTTATTCCCATACTGAAACATGTCACCTTCCTCCCCTGCCACATATACATCGTTACCCACAACCGTAATATCATGTGCGACAGAATTACCTGTTGCAGGGAGTCGTATCAACTGTCCGTTTTTCCAGTATGCCGCCATCCCCTGGTCATCACCGCTGATATAAATATCTACGAGCGAACTATCAACTAGCCTGTTGACTGTGACCTGCACAGTATCCATGGAGAACAACCCGCCGGCATCTGTTACTTTCAATTGAAAATGGAAACTACCCTCCACAAGGTTGCTCACCTGGGTTTGTATCGCATTGGGATTGCTGATACCGGCTGAAGCAGGCCCGCTGATTGTAGTCCACTGGTATAACACAATATTTCCATCGGGGTCCGTAGAACAACTGCCATCCAGGTCAGCCATAGACATGGGCAGCGTAATGGTTTGGTCTGCGCCCGCACAGGCCACAGGCGCGCGGTTTACAGTGACGCTATCTACAAGCACCAACACGGTATCCCTGGCCAGTAAACCGCCATCATCCGTAACCGTTAGCTCAAAGGAATATGTCCCTGCCACAAGATCGCGGGCAACGGTCCTGGATTGCCCGGGATTGGTAAGGGTTACCCCGGAAGGTCCGTTGAAGTTTTGCCAGCTATAGGAAATAATACGGCCGTCCGGATCGGTGGATGCGTCACCATTCAACAGCACGCTGTCTAATGGCAGCAGGACAGACTGGTCATCCCCGGCCCTGGCCACCGGTGGTTTGTTTGTACCGGTGCACCACTCACAGGTCAATTCCTTTTGGCAGGAGCCCAGCAATAAACACCCGAAAAGAAAAAAACATAAAGCGGTAATTTGAAATTGTTTCATAACGGAAGGATGTTTATGAATAATCGTAGTGGGTATGTTGCGGAAGTAATTCGTATAATACGTATAATTCGTGTTCGTGTAA
>JAKFCK010000404.1:0-12814 GCA_036676685.1 Chitinophagaceae bacterium
AAAAGCATAGCAAAAGAATGGGATCATGTTATACTTACTACCAATTTGGTGGCCAATGAGAAGCAACAGCAGGAATACCTCGACTATCATGCCACGCAGTTCCAGAAATGGCCGGAGGTTGCAAAGGGTTTTTGCAACGCAAACTTTCAGCAACTGTTGATCTTTAAAAACCAGCGGCAATTGATTTTAGTGATCAGCATCCCCAAAGGCGAGAGCCTCGACATGCTTAATCCCAAAACCACCGAAAATAATCCCAGAGTAGATGATTGGAATAAACTGATGAGCAGGTACCAGCAAGGTATTGAAGGGACAAAAAAGGGGGAAACTTGGGTGATTTTAAAGCCACTGGCCCCCTAAAGGAGAAAACCGATGGCAATAATTAAACATCATTTTATTATTGGAGATTAAAGAAAGAATAATGGAGAAAAAAGTAGAAACATCGAATCCAGGTTCCCCTTTAGGGGACAGGGGTTACCGCCTTTTGAATTTGGGCATCCTCGGCCTCGGGGAAGGGCGCAGTACAATATCTGCTGCTTTGCAGAGCACAAAGCTCAACCTGAAGATGATCTGCGACTCCAATCTCGAAGCCTGCCGGCAGAGAGGTGATGAGTTTAAGGTGTTTGATTATACGACCGATTACCAGGAAATGCTGGATGATCGGGAGATAGATATTATTGCTATTTATACACCTGATCATTTACATGCAGAACATATTAAACAAGCCCTGCTGCATGGCAAACACGTTGTTTGCACAAAACCTTTTATTGATGATTTGAGTAAAGCCAAAGAACTTATTGATCTGCAAATACAATCCGGCAAAAAAGTATTTGTGGGACAAAGCTCAAGATTTTTTGAGCCTTATATCAAACAGCGGAAGGACTTTGAAGCTGGGGTAATAGGGGAGTTGATGACCATTGAAAGCCATTACAATGCCGACCACCGCTGGTTCCTGGAAAAAAAATGGGCACTTGAACCTTCCTTTAAATGGCTGTATGGTGGCCTTAGCCATCCTGTGGATTTTATCCGTTATTATTTACCCAACATTGAAGAAGTGATGGGTTATGGTATGATCAGTGCCAATGGTAAAAATGCAGGCCTAAAAAATGAAGACAGCATGCACTTTATTTTTAAAGCGACTGACGGCAGGATAGCACGCGTCAGCGGCAGTTACACGGGTCCCACGCAGCCAACCGGTCGTGATAGTGGAATGAGTTGTGTGCTTAGAGGTACAACAGGAGCAAGCCAGGCCGATTACCACGAACTTCGATATGCAGTAACAACAAAAGACGGGGAAGAAAAAGTTATTACATGGGGAGATGCAAAATTAAAATACTATTTCCGTTTTGAAGGACAGAGTCACCATGCCGGGGAATACCAGAATTATTTGGAATATTTTGTTGATTCCATCGAAAATAATTTCACAGCCTATCCTGATCTTAAAGAAGGCATCGGTACGATTGCTTTGCTGCAGGCCATGGATAAAAGCCTCCAAATGGGTCTGCCCGTAAAAATAAAAGATATCCTAAATGAGTATGGCCTCGCTGATAAACTCACAACCCACGACTCACAACTGACCACTCACACATCACCACTCACGACTCCCGTTAATGGATAACATCTACGATAAGCTTCAACCCATCGACTTCATAATTGTTGTGGCCTACCTGTTGGTATTATTATTCATTGGCTACCGGGCAAGTTTTGGCAAAAAGAAAAAAAATGAAACCCTTTTCATGGCCGGAAATTCACTAAACTGGTACAATATTGGTTTCAATATGTGGGGAACAAATGTGGGCCCATCGTCTTTGCTGGCCTTTGCAAGTATTGGCTACAGCACGGGAATTGTAGCCGGGAACTTTGAATGGTATGCGTTCCTTTTTTTGTTATTGCTGGCTATGGTTTTTGCACCAAAATACATAGCGTCAAAAGTGTCCACCATGCCGGAGTATATGGGTAAACGTTATGGGGACAGCACGCAGAATATTTTAGCCTGGTATGCGCTGATCAAGATCCTGATTTCCTGGTTGTCGCTGGGATTATTTTCCGGTGGATTGCTGGTACGGCAGGTTTTAGGCATTCCTATGTGGCAATCTGTCATCGTGTTAGTAGCTTTTGCTGGACTCTTCACTTTTGCAGGAGGGCTGAAAGCAATTGCAAAAGTGAATGTATTTCAAATGCTCTTATTAATCTTTGTTTCACTCACGCTGTCATACCTCGGCCTTCAGAAGGTGGGAGGCTTGCAGGTGTTGATCGACAAAGTGCCTTCTAATTACTGGAATTTAATTCGCCCGGCCAATGATCCCAGCTACCCGTGGCCGGCCATGTTACTGGGGTACCCGGTTGCGGCTGTTGCATTTTTTTGCACGGACCAGGCAATGGTGCAGTCGGTGTTGGGCGCAAAGAACCTGGAGCAGGGACAAATGGGTGTTAATTTTATTGGCTGGCTAAAAGTGTTGGCTTTACCCTTATTTATCCTGCCGGGGATTTTATGTTATGTATTATTTCCCGGGTTAGAAAAATCAGACCTGGCTTATATGACAATGGTTACGAGCCTTTTTCCGCCCGGTATGAATGGGCTTGTAATTGTAGTGCTGATCGCGGTACTCGTAGGAACAATCGGTTCATCACTTAATGCTTTAAGTACTGTGTTCACAACGGATCTCTATGTAAAAAAAATAAACCCGAATGCTACGATCCAACAAAAAATAAAAGTTGGAAGGGTTAGTATTGCGGTCGGTTGTGTTTTTGCCGTTTTAATGGCTATCGCCATCGATAATATTAAGGGGCAAAACCTGTTCAATATTTTCCAGGCAGTACTGGGATTCCTGGCGCCGTCGCTGGCAGTTGTTTTCCTGTTATCCGTCTTTTGGAAACGGACAACTAAAACAGCAGTGAACACCATTCTTTCCTATGGCTCCGCATTCAGTTTAGCCGTGGGGGTATTGTATTTATGGATCTTGCCTGCTGACGAATACCCCCAATGGCCCCATTTCCTGCTTTTATCGTTTTACATTTTCGCATTTTTATTTTTAGCGGCAATCCTGATATCCTTAACTGATAAAACACCCGAAACCAACAGCCAGGTAATTGAAACTGCCGACATGCCAACCACCACCAGGAGAGTTAAATGGTTATTTGCTGCCCTGGGCCTGGTTATTCTTACATTGTACATCATCTTTAACGGACATTAATAATGAAGACAAAACTTTTTGATATGATTTCACGCAAAGAAGCTAACAAGGAACAACAAAAGACGCAAAGGTTTTTATTGATCCTTAGCTTTTTTGCCTTACCTCTTCGTCTTTGCGTAAAATCCTTCGTCATACTTTGTACCCTTTGTGCCTTTGTGAATAACACCCAGGCCCAAACCTGGATATGGTACCCCGGCGATTTCGAGATCAACTTATCCAATAAAGTACAGAATCGCAGAACAGAAAGGGGTACTTTTTTCCCCGTTTTCTGGAAGATGGATAACCATTACGTTTTGATGGATTTTCATAAGGTGTTCGATGTGCCTGCAGCGGAAATGGTGAACATTGCTGTAGAAGGCGAATACAATGTAAAGCTTGATGGTAAAGCCTATGAAGGTAGCCCCAAACAAATAGTAGTACCCGCCGGGAAACACAAGATCAACATCAAGGTTTTCAACCAGGCTCACGTGCCCGCCATCTTTGTAAAAGGCAAAACGATCTTTTCTGATTCTACCTGGCTTGTCACATTTGAAGATAAAGAATGGATCGATGAAACAGGAAAAACCTCAGATATCTCAGCCACCGAATGGCTGAAAGCCGGCAGCTGGAATTTTAACTCTCCCACACAACTGCCATCGCAATTCACCTTACCCGTTGTAAAAAAAACTGCTGTTTCTGCCGTAAAGGGAAACAAGTCCTTACTTCTTGATTTTGGAAGGGAAACCCTGGGCTTCATCAAATTGCATGGGCTTAAAGGCAGGGGGAAACTATCGGTTTATTATGGTGAATCAAAAGAAGAAGCTTTGTCACCGGAACACTGTGAAGCTTTGGATAGGGTGGATGTAAACAATGCCAGTAAGACTGATCAAACGATGAAACTATCAAAAGCTTTTAGGTATGTTAACGTACAATATGATGGTTCCGTAACCCTTGACTCTGTTTCCATGTTATATGAATATGCTGATGTAAAAGAGCGCGGAAGTTTTGCCTGCAATGATGCGGAGATCAACAGGATCTACGATGTAGCGAAATACACTTTCCAATTAAACACGAGAGAGTTTTTTATTGATGGCATTAAAAGAGACCGATGGTTATGGAGTGGTGATGCTTACCAGAGTTACCTCATGAACTACTATTCTTTTTTTGATAAAGAAACTGTGACAAGAACAATGCTCGCACTCCGGGGTAAGGATCCTGTGACCGGCCATATCAATACCATCATGGATTATACCTTCTATTGGTTCCTCGGTATCTATGATTATTATTTGTACACAGGGGACAAATCTTTCATCACCCAGTTTTATCCCCGCATGCAAACATTGATGCAATATTGCCTCAACCGCAGGAGTGCCGATGGCCTGATGCAGGGGCTACCCGGCGACTGGATCTTTATTGACTGGGCAGCTGGCCTGAGTAAGAAAGGAGAAGTGAGCTTTGAGCAGTTATTGCTGGCGAGGAGTTTAGAAACAATGGCGCTTTGCGCAGATATCGCAAATGATGGCCCAGGTGCTGCTAAATACAAAGCCTTATCAACAGACCTCAGAAAAAAACTTTTTGAGATTTACTGGAATGAATCCAAACAGGCCCTGGTGCATAGCCGCGTGGATGGTAAGCAAACCGAAAATGTGACACGTTATGCCAACATGTTTTCCATCTTTTTTGATTATTTTAATGAACAGCAAAAGCAGGCGGTAAAAAAGTCGGTATTGCTCAATAATAATATCCAGAAAATTACCACACCCTACATGCGTTTTTATGAACTGGAAGCTTTATGTGCCATGGGTGAACAGGATTACGTATTGAAAGAAATGAAAGACTACTGGGGCGGAATGTTAAAGCTTGGCGCCACAAGTTTCTGGGAAGAATATAACCCTGCAAAAAAAGGAGTGGAACATTATGCCATGTACGGCCGCGAATTTGGCAAAAGCTTATGTCACGCCTGGGGTGCCAGCCCCATATATTTGCTGGGTAAATATTACCTTGGAGTAAAACCGACTTCGGCAGGATATGCCAATTATTCCGTTACGCCCAACCTGGGTGGTTTACAATGGATGCAGGGTAAGGTACCCACGCCAAAAGGGGAGATTGAAATGTATGTAACAAAAGAACAGATCAAAATTAAAAGCGGGGAAGGAGAAGGTACAGTAAATGTCAAGAGCAAAACCAAACCGACCGGTAATAATATTAAAGCAATTGAAAAAGGGAAGGGTATTTACGAAGTCAAAATACAACCCGGGGTAGAATATGTGATCGGTTACAAGGCGGAATGAAAAGGAGATACACAAGTAAATCCAGGCGAAAAACAAAAGTTGATGCATACATCAGCTGGCAAAAAAAGAAATTATGAAACGATTTTTTTTGATGTGCATAATAGCACTATTAGTGGTAAAAGCTTCAGCTCAAAATAGTTTGGTGAATACTGCTGCCAGTCCGCATGCTCAATTAAACAGCATCGGCTTAAGTGATGTGCATTGGACAAACGGTTTCTGGGCGGAACGGTTCGCGGTGTGCCGCGATGCCATGGTTCCGCAGTTATGGCAAACATATACCAGCAAGGAAATATGTTTTGCATTCCAGAATTTCAGGGTTGCTGCAGGTTTGGATACGGGTCGATTTCGTGGCCCATCTTTTCATGATGGTGATTTTTATAAAACGCTCGAAGCTGTTGCCGCTATGTATGCCACTACAAAAAGTAGACAATTAGAAGCCTGGATGGATGAAGCCATTTCTGTTATTGGTAAAGCACAGAAACCGGATGGATATATTTACACTAAAAATATCATCGAACAGAAAAAATCCGGGAAGGAAAAGATGTTTGATGACCAGTTAAGTTTTGAGGCCTACAATTTTGGCCACCTGATGACTGCTGCATGTGTGCATTACCGCGCAACAGGAAAAAAAACTTTGTTGGATATTGCCACTAAGGCAGCTGATTTTTTAATTGGTTTTTATGGTTCTGCTTCACCGGAACTGGCGCGCAATGCTATTTGTCCTTCGCATTATATGGGACTTACAGAACTCTACAGGACAACCAATCAACAAAAATACCTTGATCTTGTAAATCACCTCATCAATATACGGGGAACGGTGGAAGGAACTGATGACAACAGCGACAGGGCTCCTTTCCGACAGATGAACAAAGTGGTAGGACATGCAGTGAGAGCTAACTATCTTTTCGCCGGTGTAGCGGATGTGTATGCAGAAACGGGGGACAAAACATTGATGAGTACCCTGTATAAAATGTGGGACAATGTGATCAACACTAAAATGTACGTAACCGGTGGGTGCGGTGCATTATATGATGGCGTGTCTGTAGACGGCACAGCGTATAAACCGGATACTGTGCAGAAAGT
This sequence comes from Chitinophagaceae bacterium, assembly GCA_036676685.1. Classification (GTDB taxonomy): domain Bacteria; phylum Bacteroidota; class Bacteroidia; order Chitinophagales; family Chitinophagaceae; genus Ferruginibacter. Next base: position 6,545 of record JAKFCK010000404.1, read on the forward strand.
GCACCAATCTTATGGACGGGACTACCAATTGCCAAACTTTAGCGCACACAATGAAACCTGCGCCAACATTGGGAATGTGTTGTGGAACTGGAGAATGTTTCTCTTAACGGGTGAGGCAAAGTACGCAGATATTGTTGAACTGGCTTTGTACAACAGTGTACTCAGCGGCGTGAGCTTGGATGGATCAAAATATTTTTATACCAACCCCCTTGCAGCAACGGCCAATTATCCTTATCACCTGCGGTGGGAAGGGGGCAGGGTCCCTTACATCAGCAAGTCTAATTGTTGCCCGCCAAACGTAGTCCGCACTATTGCAGAAGTGAGCAGTTATATGTACAGCATCGGGGAGAAGGGGCTGTATGTAAATATGTATGGCGGTAACACGTTAAACACTGCACTGCATGATGGCACGAGATTGCAACTTGAACAAACTACAGAATATCCCTGGGATGGGAAGATCCTTTTAACGGTAAAAGAAGCTACCACTAAACCGCTGGACATTTTCCTGAGAATCCCGGGTTGGTGTAAAAGTTATACTTTAAAGATCAATAACATCAGCCAGAAGCAGATCGACAAACAGGAAGGTTATGTTGTTGCCGGCCGCAAATGGAAGGCAGGAGACAAAATAGAATTAACCCTTGCCATGCCGGCCACACTCATTGAAAGTAATCCTTTAGTAGAGGAAACAAGAAACCAGGTCACAGTGAAACGTGGCCCCGTGGTTTATTGTATGGAATCCACGGATATGCCGAAGGAAAATATTTTTGATGTGGTGATCCCTTCTTCAATAAAATTTCAGCCGGTGCCTATGAAAGTAGATAAGGGGAATGTGATGGCACTCACAGGTGAAGCGAGATTACTTGATAAAAATGCCTGGAGCAATAGCTTGTACAGGGAAGTTAATACAAAGCTGAAACCGGTAAATATTAAGATGATACCTTATTACGCATGGGCCAATCGTGGTAAAACCGATATGACAGTTTGGATGCCACTGTTAAGATAGGGGATGGAGCCCTGGAAGAAACATGAATTGTTGTTGGTGAAAAATATATCATGAATAAAAGTTATTTAACGATTTTGCTATTGGTTGTTTCCTGCGCAGTTTTTGCGCAGGGCCTGGCTGTGAGGGAGAGTGAGAAAACGGTAACACTTGAAAACAATTTCTTATCGCTCAGTTTCACAAAAAATAATGCTGACTTGTCTGCGATCTTGTACAAAGGTAAAAGTTTGCTGAACGGAAATGATCAGCGGGCTTACCTGCTTGGCCCCGGTTTCTCTATGTACCCATCTCAATTTAAAATAACCCGGCAAACAGCTGATCTTATCGAGATTTCTTTTTACCACGAGTCAGGCAATTTTTTCCAATATGATCTCCGGTATGTGTTAAAAAATAATGAACCCGGCGTGTATTGTTACCTGGTGCAATCGCACCGTGCCAAAGATTCTCCCGGGAATTACGGGCAAACGCGGTGGGGTATACGCAGCGATGAAGCCTTATTTGACTATCACCTTGTAAGAGACAGCATACAGGGGCCAATGCCAAAAATGGCAGAATTGAAGGACGTTATTCAGGACTGGACATTTAAATTGGCCGATGGCAGCATCTATACGAAATATAATTATGCGGATTATATTGATGGCCGGAATGTGCATGGCATGGCTGGGCTATCATCAGGGCTTGGCATGTTTGTGATCCAGGCCAGCCATGAGTATTTGAATGGCGGACCCACCAAGCAATACCAGAATGTGCACAGTAATCCTTACCTCATCAATATGTTCAACTGCGGCCATTTCCTAAGCGACAAAAGAAAGGGAGACAATTTGATCAGTGATGATTGGATGAAGTTGGACGGGCCTTTCCTATTATATTTTAATGAAGGAAAGAATATTGCGGGCATCTGGAATGACGCCAAAGCTAAAGCTGAAATTGAAAAGAAGCAATGGCCTTATTCATGGATGTTGCATCCTGGATATCCTTTGCAGAGAGGGACTGTCAATGGCAGGTTGTTCATAGACAATAAACCAGCCGGGGGTGCTAAGCTTTTGTTGGCGCAGCCCGGGCATGACTGGCAGGCGCAAAGCAGGGATTATATCTTTGCTGTGGATGCAAAATCTGATGGAATCTTTTCGATTAAAAATGTACGCTCGGGAACTTATAGCTTGTATGCATTTGGTGCCAATAGCACGGATGAATTTCAAAAAGCAAATATTGAAGTAACAGCCGGTAATACGCTTAACCTGCAGGATTTAAAATGGCAAACTGCTAAAGCAGGCAGGTTGCTTTGGCAAATTGGTATTGCCGATAGGAAAACAACAGGTTTTAAATTGGCGGACAAAAAAAGGGATTATTCATTGTTTAAGCATCCACCTGCCGACCTTGTTTTCTCCGTGGGAAAAAACACGACAACTGATTGGTATTATGCCCAGACCAAAAAGGGCAGCTGGGACATAAATTTTAATGTAGAGGAAGATCTTAACGGTCAGGCCCTTCTCACTTTAGGTATTGCCGGCAGTGCAAAAAATCCGGCACTGGAAGTTTGGATCAATGGCAATAAATCAGGTAGCTACCATTTTGGTAACGACGCAAGCGTGTACCGCAGTGCAGTTGCAGGTGGTTATTATAACAAACTACTCGTTCCTTTTCCTTCTTCGTTATTAAAAAAAGGATCGAACACGGTCTCACTCCGTTTGCCTGATGTGAAGGACGGGGGCGGGATCATGTACGACGTCATTAAACTGGAGGCAAACTGATGGTAAAATTATTTTGTACCATATCATTTATTTTATCCCTTAGCCTGGCTTTCGCCCAGGTGCAGGACAGTATCTCCCGGCTAAAGAAAAAATTAATTTTTAGTGATGATTTCAGAGCGCAACAATTGAATGATCATTGGACTACAGAAACCAATGAAAAAGATGCCCCTGGTTTTTTAATCAAAGACGGACAGCTCCACCTGGATACTGAAGGCGGAATTACACTTTGGTACAAAAAGATCCTGGAAGGAAATATTTTGATCGAATATGATCGGGCTGTATTGTTGGCGGGTGAAAAAAATGATCGCCTCAGTGATCTTAACCAGTTCTGGATGGTGACCGATCCGCAACAAAAGATGTTTAAAAGAAAGGGAGGATTCAGGGAATATGATAGCCTTCGTATGTATTATGTAGGAATGGGTGGAAATTATAATAGTACCACCCGTATGCGCCGTTATGACGGTAAAGCGGATTTAAAAATAATAGGAGAATATACGGATAGCGCACATTTACTTTCGCCTAACAAAACATACCATATCATAATGCTGGTAAAGGATGGGTTAATAAAATTTATCGTTGATGGACTAACCTTTTTTTCTTTTAAAGATGATCAGCCCTTCAGTGAGGGTTGGTTTGCCATACGTAGTACAAAAAGCAGGCAGGTTATTGACAATGTAAAGATCTGGCAATTAGATTAACATGGAAAGAATTACTGCAACATATTATATAGAGACGCCCTATGCACCTGAAAAGGCAGCACAGGTCCTGGCAGGTGAACAATCCTCCGGAACCTTTGTGGCAGTGCCAGGGGAAACGGCTGAATTGAAGGAACGTTTTGCTGCAAGGGTGGAATCGGTGGAATCCTTGGAAACTGCTACCGAGCCTGCTATTCCGGGTGCAACAAGCAAGGAACGGAAATATCATCGGGCGATTGTAAAAGTGTCCTGGAGTATTGAAAACTTTGGATACAACCTGCCCGTGATGGTTTCTACATTGCAGGGAAACCTGTACGAGATCACCCAATTCACCGGGTTAAAATTGATGGATATCGATTTGCCTGCTTCTTACGCAGATCACTATCGCGGCCCTGCATTTGGTATCACCGGTTGCAAACAATTAACGAATGTGCAAGGCAGGCCAATGATTGGAACAATCATAAAACCTTCCATTGGTCTATCAGTTGAGCAAACGGCAACAATGGTGAAAACATTGGCAGAAGCTGGAATTGATTTTATAAAAGATGATGAGCTGTTGTCTTCTTCGGCCAACTCAAATTTTAATGAAAGGGTGGAAGGGATAATGAAAGTGATCAATACCCATGCTGATAAAACTGGAAAAAAAGTAATGTTCGCTTTTAACCTCAGCGGGGAAATGGATGAAATGATGGAACGGTATGAAACAATCCTTAATGCCGGCGGGACCTGTGCCATGGTCAGTATAAATAGCGTTGGTTTATCTGCAACAAAAAAAATAAGCGACCAGGGCAAACTTGCTATTCACGGCCACCGCAACGGGTGGGGTATGCTCACCAGGCATCCGTTATTAGGTATCGATTTCAAAGCCTACCAGAAAATCTGGCGGCTTGCAGGTGTAGACCAATTACATGTCAATGGTATTCAAAATAAATTTTGGGAGAGCGATGATAGCGTGGTCAACTCCATTGAAGCATGTCTAACTCCTATGTACGGGCACAAAACGCCATTGCCGGTAGTTTCATCAGGCCAGTGGGGTGGCCAGGCATTTGAAACTTACAGGCGCACCAAAACCATTGATCTGTTATATATGGCAGGCGGCGGCATCATGGCACATCCAATGGGCCCCGCTTCTGGAGTAAAAGCGCTTCAACAGGCTTGGGGAGCGGCCGTGGAGGGGTTAACGTTGGAAGAGGCGGCAGAAACATACGGTGAATTTAATGCATCCGTAAAAAAATTTGGAAAAGGTTAAAGGCATGAATTTACAAATAAAACCATACTAATATGTACGATCAATTATCAAAACATGAAGAATACCTGGCGAACCGGATAGTGGATATAGCAATCGGGGTACACCAGTATTTAGGCCCGGGCCTCACTGCAGGCGTGTATGAACAATGTTTTTGTTATGAGTTAAGAAAACGTGGTATCGATTTTAAAAAACATGTAAACGCCCCGATCATTTATGATGACCTGACCATTGACGATGGATTGAGGATTGATATATTAGTGGATGGCCTGATTATCATCCAGGTGAAGACCCAGGAAATTGAACATCCAATATGGGAGGCGCAGTTATTAAGCTATTTGAAATTGACCAAACTTCAATTGGGTTTTGTGCTGAATTTTCATGTACCTGCTATGAAGGATGGAATTAAACGCGTGGTTTTACCCTCCGCAAAAGCCAATTAAATGAAAAAATTACTTTTAGCATTTTATGGGGATGATTTCACAGGCAGCACAGATGCACTGGAATTTATTTGCCGTGCAGGTGCTAAGGCTATCTTGTTTATTGAGCCACCAACGGTTGGGCAACTGGCAGCATACCCGGAACTGGATGTTTTTGGGGTGGCGGGAAAAACCCGTTCACTGCCCCCGGCAGAAATGGAGATCTTATTATTGCCGGCGTTTGAAAAGATGAAGATAACGGGGGTAAAACATGTGCATTATAAAGTTTGCTCCACCTTTGATTCCTCACCTGAAATAGGTAGTTTTGGGAAAGTGATTGAGATTGGTAGTGAATTATTTCCATCACAACAGGCTATATCGTTACTTGTAGGTTGTCCTTATTTAAAACGGTATACAGTTTTTGGCAACCACTTTGCAACCATTGGTACGAATACCTATCGATTAGATCGTCATCCAGTTATGTCAAAGCACCCAACTACACCTATGAATGAGGCCGACCTACAAAAGCATCTAAGCTATCAAACAGATAAAAAAGTCGATTTAATTTCTGTTTTAGAGCTTGATAGTAACGAAACACTTTTAAGCGAGCTTTTTCAAACAAAGGTAACAGATAGTGATGTGATTTTGTTTGATAACTTAAACGACAACCACCTAGAAAAAACAGGCATGCTTATTTGGGAAGAAGCCCTTAAAACTCCCCAATTTGTAATTGGTTCATCTGGTGTTCAATATGCCCTTACAAAATACTGGCAAAATCAAGACATCATTAAATTTAGAAACTCAGTTGAATTTAATGCTTCATCTGTAGAACAATTACTCGTGGTCTCAGGAAGCTGTTCTCCTGTCACCCAACAACAAATAGAATGGGCTTTAGTAAATGGATTTAAAGGAGTAAAGGTTCCAACGGATGAACTCGTAAATCCACTTAGACAAAAGGAAGTCATGAATGATATCTATTCACAAGCTATTAACTTACTAAATAAGGGTGAAAGTATCGTTATTTACTCTTCCTTAGGTCCTGAGGATCCAAGCATTGAAAAGACAAAAACGATGTTATCTTCACAAGGATTGAATCCAAATGATACAGGAAAAATCATTGGCGAAAACCTAGGTAAATTAACAAAAGAATTATTAAAGC
>JAKFCK010000405.1:0-2079 GCA_036676685.1 Chitinophagaceae bacterium
CCGGATCACGTATTCGCGCCCGTCGGTCGTGAAGCCGCCGAATCCGTTGAAGTACTGCAGCGGCTCGGTGGTCGGTGCGGAAGCGCTCACCAGTGTTTTTGGGGATAATTTTTCTTACACGGATACCTCGGAACTGGAGTTTGGAATAAAGAGCCGGCGTTACCAATCTTTCCGCCAGGCCGCCGAGGAAAATAACTGGGCAAGGTTCTATGGAGGACTGCATTTTCATCATTCATGTATTGTGAGCACGGAGTATGGAAGAAAGGTTGGTGAGCTGGTTGTAAATAAATTAAAAATGAAAAAAAGTAAGTCATCTTAAAACTCTTTTTATGAAAAAGGTCATCTTCTCCCTGTTGATCTATTTCACATCTGCACCTACGAAAAGTTTTTCGCAAGGCTGTGTGGCCATTCGTAGTGTCGGTGGATTGTGTACGATGGATCATATGGGCAACAATATTGATAGCTCTAACTGGATGTTGAATCTGAATGGCAGGTATTTCAGGTCTTTCCGCCATTTTGTGGGCACCCGGGAACAAAAGCATAGAGTGGAGGAAGGCTCGGAAGTGATCAATAAGTCGTTTACATTTGATTTGTCACTTACCCGCAACATCAATAGATGGTGGTCCGTTACACTCGGCATTCCTTTTATTGCCAACGACCGGTCCTCGCTGTATGAGCATGATGGCAAAACCCGGCATCATACACATGCTTTCGGTGTTGGCGATATCCGTATCTCTGCTTACCGGTGGTTGCTCGATCCGGGAAAGAACGCGAAAGGAAATATCCAGGTTGGCCTGGGTATTAAACTACCTACCGGTGATTACAGGTACCAGGATTTCTTTTATAAAAATGATTCCACCGAAGTCTTGGGGCCGGTAGATCAATCTATACAACCCGGCGATGGCGGCACAGGTATCAGTGCCGAATTAAATACTTTTTATAACCTGTCAAAACGTGTTAGCGTATATGGTAACTTCTATTACCTGGCCAATCCAAGAGAGCAGAATGGCACTTCAACAGCCCGGGGGGCGGCACCTTCCGCAACTGCCAGCAGGTATGGTAGCAGTACCATGAGCGTGCCCGACCAATATATGTTAAGGGCGGGGGTGAACTTTTCAACAAAACTGCTGACCTTTTCCCTCGGGGCCAGGGACGAGGGGTTGCCGGCCAAAGACCTGTTGGGAGGGAGCAGTGGTTTCAGGCGCCCCGGTTACATTATTTCCGCTGAACCCGGCGTTACACTCAAATTAAAGAGGGCTAACGTATACGCATATGTGCCCGTAGCACTCCGGCGCAATCGTACGCAAAGTTTTGCCGACAAAAAACGTACAAGCATCACCGGCGTGTACGCCCAGGGGGATGCCGCTTTTGCAGATTATAGTATCAATTTGGGTGCTACATTTCGGTTTTAATAAAAGTACCCGGAAGACAAATGATAAAAATGCCCGTTTTTAATTCAGGTCAATGATCACTGCCTGGTAAGGTTGTAATGTAACTGTCCGGTTCGTTATTATTACCCTGGCCAGGTGGCTGATCATCACCTTGCCTATTAAGGCTTTTTATATAATCGGGCCTGGAGATGATCCCCTTGAGGTTCCCGATTCCATCGCCGTCGCTGTCTTTAAAACTCCTGGGGTACACCTGGTACACAACCACATCCTTCCACCATTCTTTGCTGACTGATTTTGAAAACGGTGTTGATTGCGATCGTACTGTACAGGTTATAATGGACATAACCGCAAGGACCGCAAATTTAAAATTGAATAAGACATACTGCGGGTTTTTTTGATTAAAACAGGGGTAATAAAATACAAAATATTAGTCAGAATTGTTTAATAGCCCTGGCCGGTATGTGGTTGCCCTGGCTATTTTTCCTGCATTGGGTTTTATGGTTTCCCGCCGTCACCATTTTCCTGGTTTATCATGCCCTGTGCGGGTAGAATGTTTTACCTGGCTTTCTCTTTATTTTGTATATTGATTGTCATTAATTGAAAGAATCATAATGAGAAACTGGAAAATTAAGCTGGCTCTTTTTCTGAACTATTTTGTTTTTGCTATCCTGTTAAATAGTGTTGGCAC
>JAKFCK010000406.1:0-3298 GCA_036676685.1 Chitinophagaceae bacterium
CTTTCCAGGAAATTGATGTGATCAATATTACTACCCCGGTAACAAAATGGAATTTCCAGGTAACCGATGCTACAGAGATCCCTTCCGTTTTAGCTAAAGCGTTTTACATCGCAAAAAGCGGCCGGCCAGGGCCTGTACTTGTCGATATTACTAAAAACGCACAACTGCAATTATTCAATTATGAAGTCTACAAGAAATGTGACCATGTTCGCAGTTACCGTCCGAAACCGATCATCAGAAAAGAATACATCGAAGAGGCAGCAAAACTGATCAATGCTGCTGAACGACCCTTCGTAATTTTTGGCCAGGGCGTTATCCTCGGCAAAGCAGAACAGGAATTTAAAGCCTTTATTGAAAAAGCTGGTGTTCCGACAGCCTGGACCATCCTTGGCATGAGTGCCATTCCTACGGATCACCCGCAAGCTGTGGGCATGCTGGGAATGCATGGCAACTATGGCCCAAACGTACTTACCAATGAATGTGATGTATTGATTGCGGTAGGCATGCGTTTTGATGACCGGGTGACAGGCAGGCTCGATAAATATGCTAAACAGGCTAAAGTGATCCACCTTGATATTGACCCTGCCGAAATTGATAAGAATGTGAAAACAACCGTACCTGTCTGGGGCGATTGCAAGGAAACCCTACCTCTGCTTACCGAACTGGTTGAGCAAAAATTATATCCAAAATGGTTCCAGCGGTTTTGGGATCACCAAAAGAAAGAAAACGAAAAGGTTATTCAGCCTGAGTTAAATCCCACTTCCGAGGAATTAACCATGGGCGAGGTGATCAGGGAACTGAATACACTCACCAATGCGGACGCCATCGTGGTAACAGATGTGGGGCAACACCAGATGGTGACCTGCCGTTATGCAAAATTCAACCACAGCAAAAGCAATATCACGAGTGGTGGTGCAGGAACTATGGGATTTGCATTACCCGCGGCGATCGGCGCCAGTTACGGGGATCCAGATCGTACAGTCGTTGCCGTTATAGGTGATGGGGGTTTCCAGATGACCCTGCAGGAACTGGGCACCATTATGCAGTTTAAACCAAACGTAAAAATCATCATCCTGAATAACCGTTTCCTGGGTATGGTTCGCCAGTGGCAGCAGTTATTTCATGAAAAACGTTATTCGTTCGTAGACATTACCAGCCCGGATTTCGTGGCAGTGGCCAAAGGATTTGGCATTGAAGGGAAATGTGTTTCAAAAAGAGACGAACTCGTGGGAAGCCTCAAAGAAATGCTCGAATCAAAAGGCAGTTACCTGCTGGAAATTATGGTGGCCAAAGAAAATAACGTATTCCCGATGGTGCCGCAAGGCCGTGGGGTAGCCGAGATCGTGCTGGGGAAGGATGAGATATAAATCCCCCTGGCCCCCTAAAGGGGAACCTTGATGGTGAGTTGAAAAAATTAAACGAAAGAAAATGAGTAACGAAAGTCATAAAGTTCCAAAGTTCCCCCTTCAGGGGGCGGAGGGGGTTCCTGGTAAACAGGAATTCACAATAACTGTTTACACAGAAAACCAGATTGGTTTGCTGAACCGTATCGCGATCATTTTTTCCAGGAGAAAGATCAACATTGAAAGCCTGAACACATCCCCTTCTGAAGTGGATAGCGTGCATAGGTTTACCATCGTGATCAATGAAACGGAAGAAGTTGTTCGCAAGCTTTGTATGCAGATCGAAAAGCAGGTGGAAGTATTAAAGGCCTATTTTAATACAGCGAATGAGATAGTTTGGCAGGAAATGGCTTTGTATAAAGTAAGCACAGACGAGATCGCCGAAAAAGTGCAGGTAGAAAGATTACTTCGCCAATATGGTGCGAGGGCTGTGGTGATCCGACACGATTACACTGTATTTGAAACAACTGGACACAGGGAAGAAACGGACGCGCTGATAAAAGTACTGGAGCCATACGGCCTCATTGAATTTGTGAGAAGTGCGCGGGTAGCCATTATTAAAAAAAGTGTCGGCTTCCATGCCAAGCTAAAAGAATTTGAATATCGTGAGCCCGGGGAGGATGCCGTTGAGAATGAATTTTTAAACGAAGCAGAAAAAGTATTCACTATGTAGGGTTGAAGGTGAAGGTGGAAGGTAGAGGGTTGAATGCCTTCCTGTCGCCCTCCACCCTTAACCTTCCACCATTCACCATATTAATCATCAACTTTTAAAAATAACAAACAATGGCAAAACTAAATTTCGGCGGTGTTGAAGAAAACGTTGTAACCAGGGAAGAATTCCCGTTAAGCAAAGCACAGGAAGTGCTGAAAAATGAAACAGTTGCAGTAATTGGATATGGCGTACAGGGCCCTGGCCAGGCGCTTAACCAAAGAGACAATGGCATTAATGTGATTGTTGGTCAACGTAAAAATTCTAAAACATGGGATAAAGCGATCGCAGATGGTTTTGTACCAGGCGAAACCTTGTTCGAAATTGAAGAAGCACTGGAGCGCGGAACGATCATTTGTTATTTACTGAGTGATGCAGCCCAGATCGCTTTATGGCCAACGGTACAGAAGCATTTAACACCTGGCAAGGCACTTTATTTCTCTCATGGTTTTGGAATTACGTTTAATGAGCAAACGCATATCATTCCTCCTGCAGACGTAGACGTATTTTTAGTTGCTCCGAAAGGCAGCGGCACTTCATTGCGCCGTATGTTCCTGCAAGGCCGTGGACTAAACAGTTCTTATGCCATTTACCAGGATGCTACAGGCAGAGCTTTTGAAAGGGTTGTGGCATTAGGTATTGCGGTGGGCAGCGGGTATTTATTTGAAACTGATTTCAGGAAAGAAGTCTACAGCGATCTTACCGGTGAAAGAGGCACATTGATGGGCGCGATCCAGGGCATATTTGCTGCACAATATGAAGTTTTACGCAGTAAGGGACACACACCTTCGGAAGCATTCAACGAAACAGTGGAAGAACTGACACAATCCCTCATGCCATTGGTTGCGGAGAACGGTAGGGACTGGATGTATGGCAATTGCAGCACTACGGCGCAACGCGGTGCTTTGGACTGGTGGAAAAAATTCCGTGATGCTACCCTGCCTGTTTTCAATGACCTGTATGAATCAGTGGCAAGTGGCGTAGAGTCCCAACGGTCAATAGATTCTAACTCACAACCGGATTATAGGGAAAAACTGGAAGTAGAGTTAAAAGAACTGCGCGAAAGCGAATTATGGCAGGCTGGTAAAACTGTTCGCAGTCTCCGTCCTGAAAACCAGAAAAAAGAATCCAAAATAGCAGAGCAGGCCGTGCCTAAAAAAGCATTGAACCTGTCCTACTGGATATA
>JAKFCK010000407.1:0-12209 GCA_036676685.1 Chitinophagaceae bacterium
TAATATGCCAGGGGGAAATAAGGAATAAGAAATAAGAAATGAGAAATAAGGAAGTTGGCCGTCGCTCGTACAAATAAACTATTTTCTATGGGCAGAAAGGAGGAAATACGGTGCCACTTGAATAGTAGTAAGTAATTTTAAAGTTGGCTTTGCCACAATTAAGCAACTCTTTTCCACTATAAGAAATGGGAAAAACATCCTTGTACAGAAGCATAGTCATAACTATCTTGACATACCAACCCTCTGCTTTATGGACACTAAAAAAATTTATGACCTTGAAGACAGGCTTGTAAGATTTGCATGTACGTGCCTGGAAGTTTGTGACCTGCTGCCTAATTCACGAACTGGTCAAAACCTGGATCACCAACTTTCAAAGAGTGGAACTGCCCCCGCCCTAAATTATGGAGAAGCACAGGCTGCTGAATCTCCGGCAGATTTTATTCATAAAATGAAACTTGTTTTGAAGGAGATACGGGAAACAAGGATAAGCCTGAGAATAATAAACGAAAAACCTATCGTAAATAGTGAGAAGAGCGTTATAGCATTAAAGGAATGCAACGAACTAATGGCCATCTTCATAAAAAGCATAGAAACCGCCAAAAAAAATCAAAGGGTTAAGTGATTCTTTTAATAGCTACCGTCTGAACAGCCTCCAACTTTCTCATTCCTCATTTCTTATTTCTCATCCCTTATCTCTATACAGCCACAGGCGCCTTAATCCCCGGGTGGCTCTCATAATTCACCAGCTCAAAATCTTCAAATTTAAAATCAAAAATACCTTTTACCGCCGGATTGATCTTCATCTGCGGCAAGGCAAAGGGCGTTCGGGATAATTGAAGCTGCGCCTGTTCAAAATGGTTGTTATATAAATGCACATCACCGAAGCTGTGAATAAATTCTCCCGGCTCCATATCGCAGACCTGCGCTATCATAAGCGTCAACAATGCATACGAGGCAATATTAAAAGGGACCCCCAGGAAAACATCCGCAGAACGCTGGTACAACTGGCAGGATAACCTGCGCCGTAGTTCCCCTTTCAGGGAGTCAGGGGGCGTTGTATAAAACTGGAACAAACAATGACAGGGCATCAGTTTCATTTTTGGCAATTCAGCAACATTCCATGCGCTGATGATAAGGCGCCGGCTATCCGGATTCTTTTTTAGTTGTTGGATCAAATCTTTCACCTGGTCCACTTCCACGCCATCTGCTCCCTGCCAGCTCCTCCATTGTTTGCCATATACAGGACCAAGGTCGCCATTTTCATCCGCCCATTCATCCCAGATCTTTACATTGTGTTCTTTCAGGTATTGAATGTTTGTTTCGCCTTTTAAAAACCAAAGCAGTTCATAGATGATACTTTTTAAATGGGTCTTTTTGGTGGTCACTAACGGGAAGCCTTTGGCCAGGTCAAACCGCATCTGGTAACCAAAAACACTTCGTGTACCCGTGCCCGTCCGGTCGGATTTATCAGTTCCCGTTTCCACGATATGTTTCAATAACTGTAAATACTGCTGCATGCCCGCAAGGTAATGAAAATGAAAAAACAAGAATTCACTAAAATTACTGTTAAGAAGTAGTTGGGTATATCCTGTAGATAAGTTCATTGGCCGGGCATTTGGTATTTTTGCCCCTCGTATGACCAACATTTTTAAAAATCCTTTTTTATTGTTTTTTGCAGCCTCGTTTATGATTGGCTGCGGTTCCGTGGGTACGGGTTTTTTAAGCAAAAAATCTCCCCGGGAGAAATATGAAGAGAAAATAGAAAAAACCAGCCCGGGACATTCCGCAGCCTGGATTGCAGCCGGCGATCTCGCGCTTCAAAACCCCCTAAGCATACCTGTTCCTTATACAGAAACCGGCTTCCTGTCCGGGGAGCAACCTGACGCCACCGGCTTTTATTTTAGCGTGAAACCCGGGCAGAAGATAAATATTGAACTTAAAAAACAAAGCCCGGCCCTGCAAACCAGTTACCTGGAACTTTGGGAAGTGAAAGCAGGGGATAATCACAAACTGGTGGCCAGTGCCGATACCCTGTTGAATTTAATCGAACATGCTGACCCCACGCCCGGCAATTATGTATTAAGAATGCAGCCCCAACTCGGCGCCAGGGGCGGTTATACACTAAATATCCTGCTGAGCCCGATGCTGGGTTTTCCCATAGAGACAGCCGCTAATCCTAAGATCGGCAGCTTCTGGGGCGATGCGAGAGATGCAGGCGTCCGAAAGCACGAGGGCATTGACATTTTCGCCAAAAAAGGCAGTAAAATATTAGCCGTGGCAGATGGCGTTATTGCGAACGTAAATGAAACGGATATAGGAGGCAAAGTGTTATCACTTCGCCCTTATAACCAACCTTTTTCAGTGTATTATGCTCACCTGGACTCCCAACTGGTGCAGGATGGGCAGCAAGTAAAAAAGGGGGATATTATCGGAACGGTAGGTAACACGGGCAACGCGAGATTCACAGCTGCGCACCTCCATTTTGGCATCTACACCTGGGGCGGAGCTGTTGATCCTTTAACCTTTGTGCAAAAAGTGAACGCTCCCCGGGAAATTCCTGCAAAAAAGCTGAATGAATGGTTTAAAACCGCAGCAAAGACAAAGCTTTACCCCTCTCCCGCCCGTCAAAATGCTTACGCAACGGCCGGCCCGGTAAAATTAAAAACAGACTCCTATAGTAAAGACTTTTACAGGGTAATGCTGGAAAACGGCTCAAAAGCTTTCATCCCCGCCAATGAACTCACCGATAAAATGAAACTTTGATTTTCCATAAACGAAGGTCCTAACCATATGGTTTCCATATCCTGGCGTGCCGATTTTTGTGGCAAAAATTTTGTGGCATTTGAAATGCCACATGAAATTTGCCACAAAAAAAATGTGGCAAATACGAAGACCTGGTAAATTTTGCCACAAACGAGCGACTATTACCGGCGTTCGTCCATGACCATTGACCATGGACTTTCACTATCTTTGCAGGCTGATTAATTAACATGAATAAAAAAGGTAAAGTATTGATGGCAATGAGCGGCGGTATTGACAGTACCGTAGCGGCTTTGATGCTTCATAAAGAAGGGTATGAAGTAGTGGGAATTACCATGAAAACCTGGGATTATGCCACAGCAGTAGGCACCACCGGCAAAAAAGAAACCGGCTGCTGCAACCTGGATAGTTTCAATGATGCACGGATGGCTGCAGTGGAACATGGATTTCCTCATTTTATACTGGATATCAGGGATGAATTCGGGGATTTTGTGATTGAGAATTTTGTGGACGAATATATTGCCGGCCGCACGCCCAATCCTTGTGTGATGTGCAACACCCATATCAAATGGAGGGCGTTGCTGAAAAGAGCCGATGCACTGGGTTGCGATTATATTGCCACCGGCCATTATGCCCAGGTACACCAACATAGCAATGGGAGGTATTTCATCCGAAAGGGTTTGGATGAAACCAAGGACCAGAGTTATGCACTTTGGGGATTGCAACAGGACCTGCTTAGCCGTACACTGTTACCGCTGGGCACTTACCACAAAACCGCGATCCGCCAGATGGCACACGATTTTGGCTACCCCGAACTGGCCAAAAAAAATGAGAGCTACGAAATATGTTTTGTACCGGACAACGATTACCGGGGTTTCCTGAAACGCAGGGTAGACGGGCTGGAGGATAGGGTAAACGGTGGCAATTTCGTGGATCCCACAGGAAAAATCCTCGGTACCCATAAGGGTTACCCGTTTTATACGGTAGGCCAGCGGAAAGGGCTGGATATAGCACTGGGCAAACCTGCGTTTGTTACGGAGATCATACCAGAAACCAATACGGTGGTACTGGGAGAAGAGGGAGACCTTAACCGCACCGAGATGCAGGTAACCGGCCTGAATTGGATGAAATATGACGGCATCACGGAAGGTATGGAAGCCACTACCAAGATCCGGTATAAAGATAAAGGGGCGCTCAGCCAGTTATACACATACCAAAACGGTATAAATGTGCGTTTCTACGAAGATGTGAAAGGAGTGGCCCCGGGTCAGAGTGCCGTTTTTTATGATGGCGATGATGTGATTGGGGGTGGTATCATCCAAAGAAATATGCCTGTTTTATTATAGGAGGCAGCATATTCCTGCAGGAACAACTCTCCATTACTATAAAACTGTATCTTGAATTTATGAAAAAAATATTACCGCTCGTTTTTATAGCAGGTCTCGTTTTTTTGATGATGGGTTGTAAAAAAGAGACTGAAACCCTGGAACCAAATGCCGCAACGGAATATTTCCCTTTGACTGTGGGCAAATACATTACCTATAAATTAGATTCACTCGTTTTTATAAATTTCGGGACCACCGCGGTAGTCAGGACCTTTGAAGTGAAATATGTTAATGATGCACAGATCACTGATAATATAGATACCCCCGCTTACCGCATCGTTCGTTATATCCGCAAAACTTCCGCAAATCCATGGGTGGCAGATGCTACATTCTGGGCGGTGAACACCGGGAAAGGAATTGATTTTGTAGAAAATAATTTACGCTACCAGAAGCTGAAAACACCGGTCAGGGACCTGTATACCTGGAAGGGCAACTCTTATATCGACACTTATTCCCTCAACTCAAACGTTAAATACCTGTTTGACTGGGATTACTCCTACGACAGTGTAGGTGTGGCTTCCGTTGTCGGAACCTATAACCTGGCTAATACACTGCGGGTAGACCAGCGCGATGAGATCATCGGCAATCCGAATGATCCAAACTCTTACAGCGAGGTAAACTATGGTATGGAAAAATATGCTGAAGGCATCGGTATGGTTTATCGCAGGTTCCTGCACACTGAATACCAGCCACCGACACCCGGGCTGGGCGGGAGATTTGTAGACGGCTCTTACGGCGTCACGATGACGATGATCGATCACAACTAAATTAATCGGACTATAACAATTTGCACGAATCGCGGGAAACCCGGTTCGTGTTTTATTTTGTGCATTGGTAATAATAGGTGTAATTCGTGCCCTCAATATTTACCTGAATAATACAAGATGAACGTTACTATCCGCAAAGCCGTAAAAGAAGATTGCGTACCAATGATGAAATTAATTCATGAACTCGCCGTTTATGAAAAAGCACCCGAAGAGGTTACGGTAGAATTTGACCATTTTGTAAAAAGCGGGTTTGGCCCGCGACCAGTGTGGCGGGCCTTCGTAGCCGAAACCAGGGGGGAGGTGGTAGGGTTTGCCCTGTATTATACCCGGTACAGCACCTGGAAGGGGCAAAGATTATACCTGGAAGATCTGCTTGTAACAGAAGAAATGCGTGGAAAAGGCATAGGCAAACTACTCTTCGACAAACTGATCGAAGAATGTAAAGAAAAAAAATACAGCGGAATGGTTTGGCAGGTGCTGCACTGGAATGAACCAGCCATCAACTTCTATAAAAAGTACAATGCCGATATTGATGAAGGCTGGCTGAATTGCAGCCTTAGTTTTGAGTACCAATAAAAATTAACTAAAATGTTTTATATTTAATACATATATAACCCAACTACAACCACACCAAAACATTCTTTATGACTGCCGTCTCTGCTCAAACAAAATGGAGATTAATTTTCCTGCCCCTATTGTTATCGGTACTATTTTCCTGCCAAAAACTGATCGATGAAGGCAACATTACTGATCCCGTTATTCCCGTAGATCTTGCCACAAAAGTTTCCTCATCCGTATCGGGATTTGTTACCGATGAAAATGATGAACCTGTACCGTCCGCATCAGTGAAAGTGGGCCTGCAAACAGTAACCACCGATGAGTATGGTTATTTCGAAGTAAGAAATGAACAGGTGGTAAAAAGTGCTGCTACTGTTTCAGTATCCATGGGCGGGTATTTCCCCGGGATTCGCACCTATATGGCAGAGCAAAACAAGGCTGTCTTTGTAAGAATTAAACTAATTCCAAAAAATATATCCGGAAATTTCAGCGGCGGTACCGGTGGTACTGTCACGCTTCCCGATGGCTTAAAAATTGCGCTGCCGGCGAATGCTGTTGTGAACGCAACTACCGGTGCGGCCTATACGGGAATGGTAAACGTGGCGGCATCCTGGATCAATCCTACAGCAGCAGACCTGGACCGCATTATGCCCGGTGATTTAAGGGGGGTGGATGTTTCCGGTGGCTTTAAGCAATTGACAACATATGGTATGGCAGCGGTTGAACTAACCGGAAGCACAGGAGAGAAATTACAGGTCGCCCCGGGTAAAAAGGCAGCACTGAGTTTTCCCGTACCTGCCGCATTACAGGCCACAGCCCCTGCAACCATTCCGCTCTGGTTCTTTGATGAAGTTACGGGCCTGTGGAAAGAAGAAGGGGCTGCAGTAAAAACAGGAAATGTATACGAAGGAGAGGTCAGCCATTTTAGTTTTTGGAATTGCGATGTGCCTGCAAATTTCGTGCAGGTGAACATGACGGTGAAAGACAGTAACGGCAACCCCGTTTCATATGTCCACGCAAAAATCAGCAGGGTGACTAATCCCCAGTCTGCGGCGTCAGGATATACTGATTCTACAGGTTACGTAAGTGGCGCTGTGCCAGCCAATGCACAATTAAAGCTGGAGATATTTTCCAGTTACGCCTGTGGCAATCCCATACACACACAAACCTTTACCACCGCTAATAGCAACATAGCTTTGGGAGTGATCACGATAAATACAACTTCAGCCGTGGCTTCGATAACCGGAACCGCTACTACCTGTGCCAATACCCCTGTAATCAATGGTTTTATTATCATGAAAAAAGGAAACCATTATTACCGCTACCCGCTCAGTAATACGGGCACTTTCCAGTTCACAACATTACTCTGCAGCAATACAGGCACTTCTGTTGAACTGATCGCCGAGGACATTGCAGCCAGCCAGCAAGGTAACCCCACCTCCCATAACATTAATGCGGGCAATAACGCTGTGGGCAATCTCCAGGCCTGTGGTGTGACAACGCAGCAGTTTGTAAACCTTACCATAAACGGTGTGAGCCACAACTATTCTGCACCAGGTGACAGTTTATCACTCAGGCCGGCGCAATCAGGTACAACTCTAATGGGATTTTTCCTCAGCGCCTCCCGGATGGCCTCCCCTTTCCAGTATACCGATTTCGCGTGGACAGGCCAAAATATAGCTTCGGGTAGTACACAATCCCTGCTTGAATTTACCAGCCAGCTGATCAATGATTCCACCACAATTATAAACCCGATCAGTGTGAATATTACGGAATTTGGTGCGGTCGGCCAGTTTGTAAGCGGCAACTTTACCGGTATATTGAGGGGAGCGGCTCCGGCAAATTCTAATTATAATATTACCTGCTCTTTCCGGGTGAGGCGCTATTTCTAACTATAAAGTTTTCTTCGATACAAAGCTTTTCGTAAAACGGAAAGCTTTTTTTATTTCCAGCGCCCAAAAAGAAGAGGCCGACTTCGTACTTTTGCGGCACATTAGTAGAAGCCGTTTGTTTCTATTAATCACCCGGACATTCATCTATCCTGTTCCGGCTGCTTATGGCAAACGCAGGTTGGCTTAAAATCTACTGCAACCTTAAGTAAGCCCGGATTCATGATATCTAAAAAAAATTTATGGCAGAAAAAATAACAATGGGCGCTGATGGAAGATTAAACGTTCCGCAGCACCCCATAATTCCCTTCATAGAAGGAGATGGTATCGGCCCCGAAATCTGGAAAGTGGCTGAAAAAGTTTTTAATACAGCAGTGGAAAAAGCATATGATGGCTCGAGGAAGATTGAATGGAAGGAAATGTTGGCCGGGGAAAAATCCTTTAAACAAACAGGGGAATGGCTGCCTGCTGAAACCCTTCAAACCGCCAAGGATTACATCGTATCGATAAAAGGCCCCCTTACAACTCCAATAGGTGGAGGCATCCGCTCCCTGAATGTGGCAATGCGCCAGGACCTTGACCTCTACGCCTGTGTGCGCCCGGTAAAATGGTTTAAAGGGGTCCCCTCTCCGGTTGTTCATCCTGAACTGGTGGACATGGTTATCTTCCGGGAAAATACCGAAGATATTTATGCCGGTATTGAATGGAAGGCCGGCACCCCTGAAGCCATGAAATTTGAGAAATTCCTGGTGGAAGAAATGGGTGTGAAAAATATCCGTTTCCCGGGTGATTCCAGCTATGGCGTAAAACCGGTTTCCAATGAAGGCAGCAAAAGGCTGGTACGGGCGGCTATCGCCCATGCGCTGGAAAACGACCTGCCTTCTGTAACACTAGTGCATAAAGGCAATATTATGAAGTTTACTGAAGGGGGTTTTAAAACCTGGGGATATGAAGTAGCCCGCCAGGAATATGGTGATAAAACCTTTACCTGGGATGAGTGGGACCAGCTAAAAAAAGATCATGGAGAGGCGCACGCCAATGAGGTACAACGTAAAGCATTACATGAAGGAAAATTATTGGTTAAGGATATTATCGCGGACAACTTTTTACAGCAGATCCTGATAGCACCCCAGGATTTTTCCGTAGTGGCTACGCTTAACCTGAATGGTGATTATATATCGGATGCATTGGCTGCAGAAGTAGGTGGCATTGGCATCGCCCCCGGCGCCAATATCAATTTTAAAACCGGCTATGCAGTTTTTGAGGCTACGCATGGCACAGCTCCAAAGTTTGCCGGCACCAATAGCATGAATCCTTCTTCCGTGATATTGAGTGGCTGTATGCTGCTGGAGTATATCGGCTGGAAGGAAGCCGCCGAAATGATCACTTCTGCATTGCAGGCCACCATCATGCGCAAAAGTGTGACGATTGATTTTTACAACCTGATGACGGGCGCAACGCTGCTTAAAACAAGCGAATTCGGAGATGAGATCATTGCCAATATGGGAGTGGTTACCGGGAATGCGCAACTAAAGAAAAGTTCCGGTTTGTGATATTTTTATTTATTATGATTTATTTTTAGACATTTAGAAACAACAATCAATATGGCAAAAATTAAAGTAGACAATCCGGTTGTAGAACTGGATGGCGACGAGATGACAAGGATCATCTGGAAATTTATTAAAGACAAATTGATACTACCTTACCTCGAGGTGCCTATTCAATACTATGATTTAGGAATGGAATACAGGGACGAAACCAATGACCAGGTGACGATTGATGCCGCCAATGCGATCAAGGCCTGCGGCGTGGGTATTAAGTGCGCAACCATCACCCCGGATGAGCAAAGGGTGGAAGAATTTAAACTGAAACAAATGTGGAAGAGCCCAAATGGCACTATACGTAACATATTGGACGGAACGGTTTTTCGCGAGCCGATCGTTATGCAAAATGTGCCCCGCCTGGTGACCAACTGGACAGCGCCGATCATTGTAGGCCGTCATGCTTTTGGCGATCAATATCGTGCAACCGATACCGTTATAAAAGGAAAAGGTAAACTTACTATGACCTTTACACCGGAGGGCGGTGGTGAAGCCCAGACTTTTGAAGTATATAATTTTAAAGGAGATGGTGTGGCGATGAGTATGTACAATACTGATGAAAGTATTTACGGTTTTGCCCGGAGTTGTTTTAATATGGCGCTGAGTAAAAAATGGCCGTTATATCTCTCTACCAAAAACACAATCCTTAAAAAATATGACGGCAGGTTCAAAGATATTTTTGAAGAAGTGTACCAGAATGAATTTAAAGCAAATTTTGAAGGAGCAGGCATCGTGTACGAGCACCGCCTCATCGACGATATGGTGGCCAGTGCACTTAAATGGAACGGTAACTTTGTATGGGCCTGTAAAAATTACGACGGCGATGTGCAAAGTGATACTGTTGCGCAGGGTTTTGGCTCTCTTGGCCTGATGACTTCTGTGTTGGTGACCCCGGATGGTAAAACTATGGAAGCTGAAGCAGCACACGGAACCGTTACCAGGCATTACCGCGAACACCAGAAAGGAAAGCCTACTTCCACCAACCCCATCGCATCAATATTTGCATGGACAAGGGGTCTTGCATTCCGGGGTAAGTTAGATAATAACCAACCGCTGATCGATTTTTGCCATGCACTGGAAGCCGTGTGTATCGAAACCGTTGAGAGCGGAAAAATGACAAAGGACCTTGCGGTTTGTATCCATGGTAATAAAGTAAATCACGGTGAGCATTACCTGTACACTGAAGAATTCCTGGATGCGATAGATGAAAACTTAAAGAAAAAAATGAGTTGATAAAAACTCGCTGAAAATAAAAAGGGAAGCAATTGCTTCCCTTTTTTTGCGCCTTCATAAATAAATTAATATAAATTAAACCGCACCACCTTTTATCAGCAAAACGATCACACTAATCTATAGCACAATCCAATGCGGCAGCCTGGAGGGGCACATGGTTTCTTCCTACAACTGCAAAAACTCTTTTACCGGCATACACTTCTTTTGCCAGCTTTTGCACCATATAGATATTCCGGAAAGTGGAAGACAATTCAGAGAGGTCATTGGTGAATAACGCAGCTGTGCCCGATTTCGCGGGATCAAAAAAAGACTGGGGTAATTGCCACCATTCATAGCCCTGTGTAAAATATTTTCTGTAGGTATGCTCAATTTGGGGTATGCTGGTAAGTAAAGGCTCGTTTGGACCTGTCATCGAGGGAACCTTGGCGATCACCTGGTTGATGGCCTGCAACACGGCTTCCTTATCCATATTCTTTCGATGATGAAGTCTTGAGGCTTCTTTGGCAAACATATAAAGATCTACCTGCTCATGCGAATATTTACTCAAAAGATAAGCATACAGATCGGTAAAAGCAGGTTCAAGGGAAACTATAGGGATATTCGCCTGCCCGGCCAGCCATCGCACATAACCGGATTCTCCAAACTGTTTTATAGTAGCTGTATCAGTGGTGGCAATTCCGCGGTCGGGTCCCTCGTAAAAGGCAAGTGAAGGCTTAAAGGTTTCAAACCTGCGGCGAAGCATTTCAAATTGAAGGTGGGAGGGGTCATCTTTGTGTTCTGCGCCAAAATAAAAAAGTGCGCCACCCTGTGTTCCCTCTTTGTTATGATCCCATTGGGTTAAGTCAGTTTCTTTCCAGTCCCTGATATTGACCAGAAGGTCAAGGCATTTTTTGTGTTCCTGGGCAAAAACTATCATAGGATTCAAAAACGAAAATAGTAGAATTGCCAGGTGCGGAAATAGCTTCATTACTTTTTTCCTGAAATTACATCAAGGTCCTTAAAGAGGAAAAGGGTAAAGTATGGATTGTGTTTTTAGCTGGATGAATCCGTCAGGGAAGTTTCCAGGTCCTGAAACAACCCTTATTCCTGGCGAAACACGGTTATAATGTATCAGTTGACCCTGCGGAATAACTCCGGGAGGAAAATGCAGGAATATTCTATTGAAATTCTTTCAGCTTTCGCACCAATTCGTTTTTAGGTACCACACCACTCTGGCGCCATAATGCCTTACCCTGTCGAAAAATAATCAAGGTGGGAACGGCACTTACCTGGTAAGCCCCGGCCGCCTGGGGGTTTTTATCCACATCAATTTTAATGATACGGGCTGTATCTTTCACTTCATCTTTTACCTCCTCTAGGATTGGCGCCATTGCTTTACAGGGACCGCACCACTCAGCAGAAAAAACCACAAGCACTGGCTTATCTGAGTTGATCATTTCGTTAAAGGTCATCACTTTTCATTTTGCTGTTATAATTAGACATCTTTTACCCACCATAACTGCGCCAATTACAAAACAAATGGAGGGGAAGTAAATTTCCGGCTGGAAAATTTAGCAAGCCCGGTTACCTGGAATTGGTATTACAATTTTGCAGGAGTGTTCCTTTTGCATGTCTTAATGCCGAACAAACTGTACAGCGGGCAAAAGCCAACAAAGCTGGTGAGCACGAAAATCACAGCAAGCACTAAAAGCAATACGCCGACAGTACCGTTGATCTTATCCGAGTAATACATGCCTGCAATTACTGCAGCTACTACCAACCGTATGATACGGTCCGTAAGTCCCATATTTGTCTTCATGATTTTATAGATTCTTGTTAATTTAAGATATTTAGTAGGTGAAACGAATAAGAAAGCCAACCCGGTCCTGATCAACCCATTTGTCCGTTTCGCCTGGTTTACGATCCAAAATTCACGGATGTTTTTCGCCCGCATGGTTACATTTGTTACAGAAGCCAGGTTTTCCAACCCATTAGTTTTTGCGCCGGCAATGTTGTGAGCATAACATACTATCTACA
>JAKFCK010000408.1:0-5887 GCA_036676685.1 Chitinophagaceae bacterium
GTACGCATACTATAGTTGTCAACCACACTGTCCACCATTTGTTTGTTAGGTACAGTCACCAGCGATTTGTCTGCAGTACGTATACGCGTACTACGCAGGCCGATACGTTCTACTTTACCTGTTACGGCGTTCACTTTTAGTGTATCACCAACATAAAACGGCTTATCAAAAAAGATAATAAAAGAGGCGATCAGGTTTTCCAGGCTTTCCTTGGCAGAAAGTGCCAGGGCGGCACCCACGATGCTCAGCCCGGTGAGCAGGTTGCCAATATCCTGGTTAAAAGCGGCTTTAAGGATGACTAAAACACCCGCGATAGATATGATCACTTTTATGAAATCCCGAAAGAATACAACGAGCTGGTCATCACCTTTATCTTTGGTAAGGCTTGCTTTTTGTGACAGGATGAGGGCCACAAAATCAACTACACTCAATACCAACCGGATGAAACTGTAAATAAAAATGGCAATCGCTGTTTTTTCCAGCACATCCCGGAAGGTGATCTTATAAATGGAAAAATCCCAGGCGGAAGGAAAGGTCAGCCTGCTGATGGAGAATATCGTAAGGGAAACAATGATAAACCAGCTCAGTGGCGCTAAAAATAATTCCGCAAACTGCTGTCGGCTGATCATCTTCCAGGTACGGCTGATAAACATATACGAGAGGGCAGCAGCGGAGTGCGACAATAGCTTTTTTAATAACACTACCCCCATGATCGCTGCGAATACCAAAAGCAGGTTTTGAATAGTATTGTCTAATATTTTTTCTTGTAAAAATTCCATCACGCTTCAATTTAGCTTACAATACAGAATAGACCGCTACTCCATCTTTTTTTAACAGGTAAATTTTGCCATTCATAGCACGTATGGTACTGTAGTCCTCAAAAAACCCCGGCAGGTTGTAAGTCTTCAGGGTCATGGATTGCAGAGGATAAGTAAAAAATTGCCTGCCCGAAAAACCCGCAAGCCCGTTGGAGCCTATGCTGATATTCTCCCAATGCAGGAAGGGAAGATTATTTTTATAGGTACCATAATAATCAAATACATAAAAACCTTTTTCAGGGTCATACAGGTATACAAAGTTGTTGGCGTCAATGATCTTTTCCGGGGCGGGCACTTCATCCATCAGCAGCCGCCAGTCGGTAGTTTCCGTTAATAGTTTACCGCTTTCATCTATCTTTTTTAATTTAAGGTCCTGCTCATCAAACAGCCATATATTGTTATCGTAAGATGTACCGACGGCTTTTACACTAAATATATTCTGCTGCCTGAAATTGATGTTATTGCGTGGGCTGAGCAAACGGTCGAGGATCACTACCGTGGCAAAATTTTTATAATAAAGCAAAACCTTAAGCGGGTTGGTCACGTCCAGCAAACTTGGATTGCCATATTTTTTTACGTCATTGAACACCGCAAGTGAATCACCGTTCGGGTTTAATTTTTTTAGCTGGTTGCCGGCTGTTACCAGGTAAATATTGTTGAGCATATCCACATCCATCATGCTGTAGTTGCCCGGGATAAACTGCTCTAAGCGGAAACTATCTGTTGAAGCTGTGTTATTTGTTGCAGGGAGTTTAACAGGTACGGACTGCGTCTGGGCACAACTGGTTAAGCTTAGTGCCCCTACAAAAAACATGATATGGGCCAGAATTATTTTCAATAGTCAGTTTTCTTTGTAATAGCGCAGTTCCAGGTTTGCCCCGTTAAAAACCGCGTAACTATCATATTTGATCCATTCGCCAAGATTGATATACCTGCTGCCATTATATAATGTAAAATCAATGGGAAGGTGCCTGTGGCCAAAGATAAAGTAATCGTATTGCTTTTGTTGCAGGGTATCCTTGCAGTAGGTGATCAGCCATTCCTTCTCTTCTCCCAGGAACACTTCATCTACCTGGCCGGTTTTGGCCCTGCTTTTCCGGCTGAAATAATTGGCAAGCCCCATGCCGATATTGGGCGGTAACAAACCAAACATCCACCTGGAGGCGGGGTGACGAAATACTTTTTTCAGCATTTTATACCCCTTATCGCCGGGTCCCAATCCATCTCCGTGGCCGATCAAAAATTTTTTGCCGGCGAAAAGGAATTCCTTTGGCTCAAAATAAACGGGAATATTTAATTCCTCCTGGAAATAATTTTTCATCCACATGTCGTGGTTGCCTACAAAAAAATGAACCGCAATGCCACTGTCCGTGAGTTCGGCAAGTTTGCCGAGGATCCTCACATATCCTTTCGGAACGACAGTTGAATATTCAAACCAGAAGTCGAACAGGTCGCCTACAATGAAGATCTCTGCCGCATCCTGTTTAGCAATATCTAAAAAACGGCAGATCCTTTTTTCCCGGGCCAGGCTGCTGCCGGCATCGGGCGCACCCAGGTGGAAGTCAGAAAGAAAGTATATCTTTTTTGAGTTAAGATCCATTCAGCGCTTTAGGGTTTGTTTTTTTCCTGCAGGTATTTCAGCACATCACCTGTTTCTATTTTTGTCATATGATCAACGGGCTGGTTATACCAGTAAACCCATGCCATACTGGACTGGCCTTGTTGGAAGACTTCCACAAGTTCCCGCTTATACATCGGTGTTTCACCTGTCTCCACGTTAATGCCTTCATAATCGTCTAACTGTTCCATGGCCCAGTTAAATTCTTCGGGGTTGTTTACCACATATAATTCCCCGGTGATAAAGTGATCCTCGTTACCGGGTATGGCCACGGGATTATTACCATTGTCATAAAAATGCCCTTTTACCACCGCTTCGCCAAGCAGGTGAAAGTATTGGGTTAAATATTTATACATGGGATTGCGGAAGCCGCTCCGCAAAGAGCCATAAACAAACAATTGAAAAGTTGGTGTAGCCATCGATGAAATATTTAGTGGGGTAAGGGTTAACTTTCTACTAAGAAGCAATATACTTCTTTTGGCCCATGGACCCCGGTAACCAACGTTTTTTCTATATCTGCAGTACGGCTGGGGCCAGTGGCAAAAGTGACAAACGAAGGGAAATTCCCGGGATATTTTGACTTAAGAAAACTAAGGGCATCCTTTATATCAAATAATAGCTGGCTGTTGTATGCTACGCAGATATGAATAGGTGCATACACACTTGTGGTGCGGCCACTTTGCTGGGCGCTGCTTAATACGATGCTGCCGGTCCTCGCCACCAGGTATTCACAACCCGTTACCGATACATCACAACCGGCAAGGTCTTTACCAGGCGGTAAGCCAAATAAGTTTAAAAATTTCTCCTCCCTGCAATAGACATTTTTCCAGCCCTGTTGCAGAACGAGTTGAGAAAACTGTTCCCGCAGGTCATTTTCATCTATACAGAAAACGAACTTCCCCTGCAGCTTTGTAAACTCTTCTGCAAATACGATCGCATCATCCTCATGCTGTGGTGGGAAAATACTTTGCGCGCCTTCACTGCCAGGAAAAGGCAAAGGCACCGGATTACTCAGTGCCTGCCTAATTCTTTTTAGTATCGCTTCTTTTGCCGGAGAAACTGCTGCCATTGTGATTTATTAAATGGCCGGAGGATTTTTTAATGTTTCCGGCAAAGACGGGGAGGGTTCTTCTGTTACTGTATCCTCCGGTTCTATTTCCAATATTTTTTTCTCTTCATAAGGGCGTTTGCCGATCAGGGCTTCCACATCACTTTTAAACAATACTTCTTTTACCAACAGCTCTTTCGCCAGCTTTTCTACATCAAGTCGTTTTTCAATCAACAGGTTTTTTGTTTTCACGTAAGCCTCATCGATCAGTTTTCTCACTTCCTGGTCAATCATTTTACCGGTTTCCTCGCTATAAGGTTTGGTGAAATAATTTTCCTGTTGCGGATCATAAAAGCTGATATTGCCCACCTTGTCGTTCATGCCATAAGTTGTTACCATACTATAGGCAATTTTTGTGATCTGCTGCAGGTCATTGCTTGCACCGGTGCTTATTTTTCCAAAGAAAATATCTTCACTTGCCCTGCCGCCCAATGTCATACAGATCTGGTCAATAAGTTGATCCGTATTATAGAGGTACTGTTCTTTTGGAGTGTATTGTGCATAACCCAATGCCGCCGAACCCCTCGGAACAATCGTAACCTTTAATAAAGGGTAAGCATGCTCCAGGTACCAGCCACAAATAGCGTGACCTGCTTCATGGTAAGCGATGATCTCTTTTTCTTCAGGAGAAATGATCTTATTCTTTTTTTCCAATCCACCGATCACCCTGTCGATTGCATCCTGGAAATCGCTCATATCAACAGCTTCCTTATTTTTACGGGCGGCTATTAAGGCTGCTTCATTACAAACGTTCGCAATATCGGCACCCGCAAAACCCGGGGTTTGTTCCGCCAGCTTATGAATATCCAGTTTTTGAGAAATTTTGATCGGCATTAAATGCACTTTGAAGATCGCTTCGCGCCCTACAAGATCCGGGCGGTCAATAGTGATCTGCCGGTCGAAACGACCCGGGCGAAGTAATGCAGTATCCAGTACGTCTGGCCTGTTTGTGGCCGCCAGTATAATAATGCCAAGATCAGTACCAAATCCGTCCATCTCTACCAGCAACTGGTTTAGGGTGTTTTCCCTTTCATCATTGCTCATCATCACATTTTTACCTCTGGCACGACCGATGGCATCGATCTCATCTATAAAGATAATACAGGGCGCTTTTTCTCTTGCCTGCTTGAAAAGATCCCTGACACGGCTGGCACCCACACCCACAAACATCTCTACAAAGTCACTTCCGCTCAGGCTGAAGAACGGCACCTGGGCTTCCCCGGCTACTGCTTTAGCCAATAAGGTTTTACCGGTACCCGGAGGGCCTACCAGCAATGCGCCTTTTGGTATTTTACCGCCCAGCGCAGTATATTTCTTTGGATTCTTTAAAAAATCAACGATCTCCATTACTTCCACCTTTGCTTCGTCAAGGCCGGCTACATCATTAAAGTTGATGTTTACCTTGGTTCCTTTTTCAAATAGGGTAGCTTTTGATTTACCGATGTTGAAGATGCCACCCGGGCCACCGCTTCCGCCTGGTCCGCCAACTTTACGCATCATCATCACGAAAAGAAATCCAATTAGGAGGATGGGGAGCAGTGTACTGATGATCTGTCCGAATACTTCGCCTTCCTCGGTATATACAGGGAGGATTTTTTTTACTTCGGGATTTTCCTTGTAAAAAGTATTCAGTTCTTCATCAAAAGCTTCATCTTTTACCACGCTGAAATATAACTGGGGAGCAGCGGTTTTTGTAAGCAAAGTATACTCTTCATCGTTAAGAAAAGTTTTGTAATAAGCTGCTTTTCTTACCAGGCTGTCCTTGTTCAGGAACAGCCGCACGATCTTCTTATTTCTCACCACCACCAGGCCGGTCTTTTCTTTAGCCGCTTTGGGATCCTGTGCCACATCTCCTGTGCGTAAAACCTGCTGGTAATGCACCGGGTTCATTTCTACACCCGCGCTGCTCACGTTCCTTATCAGGTTATAAGCGATGATAGATAAGAAGATGATACCATATATCCAGTAGATATTAAACCTGTTTTTCCTCTTTTCCGGCTCTTCGCCCAGGGGAGGGATATTATCGGGATTTACCTTTCTCTTATTGTTTTGTTGATTCATGTTTTGTTGTGACATTACTTTAATGATTCAGGGAATTTTATAATTATTTATCAGGGTGTTCCATTGCCGGGGCATCACTCCACATCTCCTCCAGTTGATAAAATTTCCTGGGTTCCGGTAGCATGATATGCACTACCACATTCACATAGTCAATCAATATCCATTGTTCGCCCTGCCTGCCTTCGTGTTTATATGCAGACTCGCCTGTGGCTTCTTTCACATAGAATTCTACGTTATCTGCAATGGCTTTAAGCTGTGTAGGGTTACTGGCTTCACAAATGA
>JAKFCK010000409.1:0-9437 GCA_036676685.1 Chitinophagaceae bacterium
CTACACGGCGATGCCTTTGATTGAAGTGGATTCACTCGGTATCATCCACCGGGACGATACCCTTTATGCCCAGAACCTTTACCTGCGGTTTGCCGGGGTGAGTGATAAACACAATATTAAACTCGGCATCAAAGAGTCTGACAGACTGATCGACTTTGTAACGGTAAAAACCTACATTTTCCCGTTTGTGAACCTGGTGTGGCTGGGCCTGATCATCATGGCCATTGGTTTGGTAATGAGTATGGTACAAAGAGGCCGGTTCTCCAATATGCAGTCTGCAATCACGTTGATCATGATCTCGATTGCCCTGGTGTATATGTTTTTGTTTGCGAACAATTAGTTTCAGGGTGGTAATTCTTGCTGAGAGTTTAAAATAATTCTGAACTTTTTGCATCGACCTTGAACTTTTATCCCGCAGCCCTGGACCAATTTAAGGTTACTTTAAGGTTTCCCACGTATTAATACGTATAAAAGAGTAAACTCTTTCCTTTAATTTTACGTTGATGTGTATTGTGCATAAACATTGGCTATCAAAACTCGCTGTTTTGTTCCTCCTGGCGCTGATGCCGGGCAGGAATATGCTGATGGCCCAAACCTACGGCCAGTATGATACAACCATTCGTGAGGCGGTAGTTTACAATGGCGATACCATTGAAGCAAAAACACTGGAGAACCTCTACTTTTATTCCCGGCTCAGTGAAGCACAGATGAGCAACCAGGCAAAGTACAACCGGTTGCGGAATGCCGTGTATGTGACCTATCCCTATGCCCGCAGAGCGGGGATCATTATGAACGATATCAATGCAAAGCTGGAATCGATACCTAAAAAAGAAGACCGGCGAAAATATATTCACTCCCGTGAAAAAGAATTAAAAAAAGAATTCACCACTCCCCTCACCAATCTTTCTATCTACCAGGGCAAAGTCTTGATGAAACTCATTAACCGGGAAACTGGTAACAACTGTTACGAGATCATCAAGGAATATAAGGGTGGCTTTAATGCAAGGCTTTACCAAACCGTGGCTTTTTTCTTTAACAGCAATCTGAAGCAACCCTATAATGCAGCTACGGACGATGCAGTCATAGAAAAATTCGTGAAAGAAGTGCAGCGTATGCACGGCTACTATGACCTTCCGCGACCCATTGCAAAAGTATCCGCCATGTAATACAGGCTTCTTTAAAGTGTAAAGCCAATTTAGTCACAATATTAGAAGGGTATTGATCATAAAGCCGTAAATTGCAGCGCAAATTCCCATAATAAAACCATGAAGTTAGATGTATTGGCGATCGGTGTTCACCCTGATGATATTGAGTTGAGTTGTGCAGGTGTTTTACTGGTAGAAAAAAGGAACGGTAAAAAAACAGGCATCCTGGATCTTACCGAGGGTGAACTGGGCACAAGAGGCACAGCAGAGACCAGGAAAGAAGAAGCTGCAAAAGCGGGAACAATTCTTGAGGTAGACATTCGGGAAAACCTGGGGATGGCAGATGGTTTTTTTCAGAATGACAGGGAGAACCAGTTAAAAATAATACAGGTCATCCGGAAGTACCAGCCCGAAGTTATTTTATGCAATGCGCCCGAAGATCGGCACCCTGACCATGGCAGAAGTGCAAAACTGGTGGCTGATGCAACATTTTTATCCGGCCTTGTAAAGATTGAAACAACATTTGATGGTTTGATCCAAAAGCCCTGGAGACCAAAATACGTTCTTCATTATATCCAGGACAGGTATTTACAACCTAATTTTGTTGTAGACATCACGAACGTTTTTGAAACCAAACTGGAATCAATAAAGGCATATGCGACCCAGTTTCACAACCCCGGTTCAGATGGCCCGGAGACCTATATTTCAACACCGGATTTTTTAGACAGTATTATCTACCGCTCTAAAATGTTCGGCAAGATGATTGGGGTAAAATATGCAGAGGGTTTTGTATCAGAAAAAATGATCGGGATTAAATCTCTCGATGTACTAATAAAAGAAAATACTTAATATAAATTGAAAAACATGGCCACCACTTTTGTAACCCCCAAGTTCCGAAATCAACAAGCTTCCAGTTTTCACCAGGAACTAAAAAAAAGGGTGAACAACTATTTTATTGAAAACAATAAACCGGCCACGGGTAACTGGAGCCTATATTTCAAAGCAATTTTATTCTGGACATTATATGTGGCGCTTTACGTGCATGTGGTGTTCTTTACGCCAGACCTGGGGTGGATAGCTTTTCTGGAATGTTTGTTTATGGGAGGGCTTACTGCAGCCATCGGTTTCAACGTGATGCATGATGGCGGCCACGGTAGTTTTAGCAATAGCAAACTTTGGAATAAAATTGCCGCCTATTCCGTGAATGCATTAGGTGCCAGTGGTATCATGTGGAATAACAAACACAATATCATTCACCACACTTATACCAATATAGATGGCGTGGATGATGATATCGAGATCAAACCCATGCTGAGGATGTGTGAAACTCAAAAAAGATACAAGATCCATCGTTACCAGCATATCTATGTCTGGTTCCTTTATACCCTGCTGTTGATCATCTGGGTTTTTATGACGGATTACAAAAAATATTTCACTAAAAAAGTTGGTGCAGTACCCATCAAGAAGATGAGCAGGTTTGATCATTTCGCGTTCTGGATCGCAAAGGTTGGCTACCTGGCCATGATGGTGGTATTACCCATTTACATGGTAGGTTTTGTTCCCTGGCTGGTAGGTTTCCTTGCATTAAGCATGTTTGCCGGGTTTATATTGAGCATCGTGTTTCAGCTGGCTCATACCGTAGAGCATACTTCCTTTCCTGTTCCTGTTGCCGGCACCAATGATATTGAAAATGAGTGGGCCATCCACCAGTTGGAAACCACTGCAAATTTTGCTACCAAGAATAAACTGATCTCCTGGCTGGTAGGTGGATTGAACTTCCAGATCGAACACCACCTGTTCCCAAAGATCTCCCATGTGCATTATCCTGCTATCAGCAAGATCATCAAAAATACCTGCAACGAATTCAATATAAAATATAATGAGTATCAAAAAATGCGGCAGGCTATCTGGTCTCACGGCGCTTACCTGAAAAGAATGGGTACGGCCTGATCGTAATTTTATTCATTAATTTAATAAGACCTGTGCCAACGCACAGGTTTTTTATTGGGCGTGCTGCCAGCCAAATTCAAATGCTGAAATGTGGAGCTATGTTGTAAATTTGCCGCATATTAAAAATTATCATGAGCGAAGAAAAGAGTTTAAATTTTTTAGAAGAAATCATAGAATCAGATCTGTCAGCCGGGAAATATCATTCTATCGTCACCCGTTTTCCACCGGAACCCAATGGATACCTGCACATGGGCCATGCCACCAGCATTTGCCTGAATTTTGGCCTGACCAAAAAATATCCCGGCTATACTAATCTTCGTTTTGATGATACCAACCCTGTTACGGAAGAGACCGAATATGTAGATAGCATCAAAGAAGATATTAAGTGGTTGGGCTTTGAATGGAAAAACGAACACTATGCTTCCGATTATTTCCCCGAATTATACGAATACGCCATAACGCTCATT
This sequence comes from Chitinophagaceae bacterium, assembly GCA_036676685.1. GTDB lineage: Bacteria > Bacteroidota > Bacteroidia > Chitinophagales > Chitinophagaceae > Ferruginibacter. The sequence goes on from JAKFCK010000409.1 coordinate 3,563, forward strand.
AAAAAAGGCCTGGCATACGTGGAAGACGCAAGTTCCGAAGAAATTGCTCTTCTGAAAGGCACCCCCACCGAACCGGGAAAAAACAGTGCCTGTCGCAGCCGGAGTATTGAAGAGAACCTGGACCTGTTTCAACGCATGAAAAACGGGGAATTTGCAGATGGAACAAAAACGCTGCGGGCAAAAATTGATATGGCTCATACGAATATGCTTATGCGGGATCCCCTGCTCTACCGGATTAAACATGCGCACCACCACCGCACCGGCGAAAAATGGTGTATATACCCGATGTATGATTTTGCCCATGGGCAAAGTGACAGTATTGAAAATATTACCCATTCCATTTGCACACTCGAGTTTGTGCCCCACCGGGAATTATACGATTGGCTGATCGAGAAACTGGAAATTTTTCCTTCACACCAATATGAATTTGCAAGACGGAACCTGTCTTATACGGTGATGAGTAAACGCAAATTACTTCAACTGGTGAATGAAGGGCACGTAGAAGGATGGGATGATCCCCGTATGCCCACGATAAGTGGTATGCGCCGGCGGGGTTTCACTGCACAGAGTATTCGTAAGTTCTGCGATACCATCGGTATCGCCAAAAGAGAAAATGTAACCGATTACAGCCTGCTGGAATTTTGTGTGCGCGAAGACCTGAATCAAACAGCCCTGCGTGTAATGGCTGTCTTGGACCCGGTAAAGTTGATCATCACCAATTACGAAGATGGAAAAACGGAACACCTCCCGAGTGAAAACGGGCCCGATGAAGCGTCTGGTATCCGGAGTATCCCGTTCAGTAAAGAACTATGGATAGAGCGGGAAGACTTTATGGAAGTACCTGCGAAAAAATGGTTCCGGCTTGCGCCAGGCGCCATGGTTCGCCTGAAAAGTGCATACATTATCCAGTGTGAGCATTTCATTAAAGATGAAAATGGTAACGTGACGGAGATCCAATGCAGGTATTTCCCCGAAAGCAAAAGCGGGCACGACAGCAGTGGTTTACAGGTGAAAGGCACCATTCACTGGGTGAGCGCCAATGATGCTTTGAAGGCAGAAGTAAGGTTATACGACCGTTTATTCAAAGTAGAAAATCCATCGAGTGAAGAAGGGGATTTTAAAGAGTATATCAACCCAGACTCCCTGCAGGTGATCAATGCTTTCGTGGAACCCTCCCTGCAAAATGCCACCCTGGAAAACCGTTACCAGTTTTTAAGAAAAGGGTATTTCACCCTGGACAAGGATGCGGAGGACGGTAAATTAATTTTCAACAGAACCGTCACCTTAAAAGACGCATGGGCGAAGGAAGCCAAAAAATAAAAATGGCCCGGATCCTTGTATGCTTATTTTTCAAGGCGTGCTTTCGGCGGCACTTTCAAGTCTGAAAACAACGCTGAGGCAAAAATGATCACCGCAAGAAACAACAGTAGAAAAATCCCTGGTTTTTTTTCAGGGCAATAGGCATTATAACAGGAAGTATATAAAATGTATGTTTTGATGGCATATGCCACCAGCGTACCGGCAACAAATAATAATACTCTTTGGGCCCATACCTTCCGGGCGAGCAACAATAAAAAGGAAACCGAACAAAAGAACACAATAAACTTTCCAGGTTTACCATAGGCATCGTTCTCTGAATAAAAACCTGTAAAGTTCTTTTGGATGTCTGCATGATAGGTCCAGGGCATAAAACATACAGCCACCAAAGCCAGGCAGCCCATCATCCCGATCCATTTACTATACTTCATATTGATAAATATTTATGCATTTTTAATCTATTGAATTTCCCTGACCCTACCCACCAGGTAGCTTATTGCCAGTCCCATAAAAGCAATAGTAAGAAAGGAATATTTAAGTCCGGCCAACTCTGCAATGTAACCAATCAACGGCGGCCCCATCAAAAACCCTAAAAAACCAATACTACTCACGGTAGCAATGGCGATGCCCTTGCTGACCTCGAGGTCAGCTTTCCCCACGGTACTGTACAATAGCGGGATGATAGTGCTTACACCAAACCCAACCACCAGGAAACCGATCGTTGCGGTGATGAGATAAGGTAAAAGAACAGCGACCATCATCCCGGTAAAAATTAAGATACCACTGACCTGTACCATCTTCTTCCGGCTGAATTTTTCAGCTAATTTATCGCCGACAAATCTCCCGGTAGCCATCATAATCATAAACGACGCATAACCCAGCGATACCAGCGCGCCTTCTGCTTTTACCACCTGTTTAAAATACACACCGCTCCAGTCGAACATACAGCCCTCGCAACTCAGGCAACAGAAACCAATAATACCGAGTTGTAACAACAAACCATGAGGTTTTTTTAACAGCCTGAATGATGACGCTGACCTGCTGGTGGGTGTCAACAATAAGTAGGGCGAGAAAAAAAATGATAAAAGCATTACAACTGATGCTACGATCCAGAAATGTATATAGGGGGTAAGTTGAAATTTCATCATTAACAGGCCGATCAGTGCGCCGCTGAAGCCCGCCGTGCTCCACACCCCATGAAAGCTGGACATTATAGGTTTCCCGTACAAAACCTCCGCATTTACTCCCTGGGTATTCACCGAAATATTACAAAGGTTACCGCTCACTCCAAACATGAACAGGCATAAAGCCAATTGCCATGGTGCATTTACCAACCCAATATTTGTAAGGGCAAATGCATAACATAAAATAGCGATACGCAGCACGTTTTTGCTTCCAAACCTTGTCACTGCGCGACCGCTGAAAGGCATTGTCAGAAACTGGCCGATAGGTAAACCAAGCAGGATGGTGCCCAGCGCGGCTTCGCTCAGATTTAAAGCCGTTTTTATATCGGGGATCCTGCTTGCCCAGCTGGCAAAACATACACCCTGGCAAAAAAAGAAAACAGATACTGCAAAACGCATTTGCCTTTTGGAAAATGTAGCTGGTAATGTGAGAGCCGAAGTAGAATCCATGAAATAAAAAACGCGAAGTTAACTTAAAACAGCGGAGGAAAGACCGTGTTTTAAATACACAACATTTGCATAATCATCACTGCTGTTATGACTAAAGAACAATAGGAGCTCACGTGGCTGACAGGTCTTTACTGCAGGAATTTTTTCCCCCCGTAGAAAAAAACCGGCAAAATACCACTCCGGGTGAAAGCAGGTATGGGTAAAATTAAAAAGGGATTACCGATGTGATAATCCCTTTCGAGGTCCCTAGCGGATTCGAACCGCTGTAGAAGCTTTTGCAGAGCTTTGCCTAGCCACTCGGCCAAAGGACCCTATTCCAAATCGGCGTCCCGAATTTGGATTGCAAAAATAGGGGAATTTTTTATTAGAAATTCTAATTAGTATGTACGAAATTCGGCTTTCAAAAAAAATCATATGACCAGCATCGCAGCATCTGAGCTAATTATCAATGACCGGGGCGCTATTTACCATATTAATTGCAGGCCGGAAGAAATAGCTTCAACGATCATTACTGTGGGCGATCCTGACCGGGTGAAAGAAGTAAGCAAACATTTTGATAGCATAGAATTTAAAAATAATCACAGGGAATTTATTACACATACGGGTTACATTGGTAAAAAAAGGCTTTCTGTTACGAGTACTGGTATTGGCCCGGATAATATCGATATCGTCATGAACGAGCTGGATGCTTTGGCGAATATAGACCTGGAGACAAGAACGATCAGGGAAAATTTAAGCGCCTTAAACATCATCCGGGTAGGTACCTGCGGTTCTTTACAAAAAGAATTTCCTGTTGATAGTTTTGTGGCCAGCACCCACGGGTTGGGGTTAGACAACCTGATGAATTTTTACCAGCATAGCAGCAACGAGGAAGAAAAGCAGCTGCTGCATTCGTTCAATACCCATACCCAGTTACACCAGGGGATCACATCACCATACATAACCGGAGCGGGGGTAAGTTTATTAAAGGAGTTTGTGGATGGTTTTCACCATGGGATCACCGTTACCTGCCCGGGCTTTTATGGCCCGCAGGGGCGTGTTTTAAGAATGGGACTAAAACAGCCGGAACTTATCGACAGGCTCACGAGTTTTAGTTTTGGCCAGCACCGCATCAGCAATTTTGAAATGGAAACATCCGCCATCTATGGTATGGGTAAAGTGCTGGGGCATCATTGCCTCTCCTTAAGCGCCGTCGTTGCCAACCGGATTTCCAAAGAATTCAGTAAAGACGGCGGAGCTGCGGTGGAGAAGCTAATTGTGAAAACATTGGAAATTGTTGGAGAAAATGTGGGATAATTGGGAGGGGGATGGCGGGCGGCGACTGCGTTCTGTCAATAGTGGGCGGGATTTAACAAATGATCAAACCCTCATTGATATGCTGAATCTGTCCCATTAACAATTGGAAGTTTATAATATCGCAACGCAACTCGTAAAGGAGAAATACCCTCAAGTTATATCCGAGGGAAGAACCATTTTCGTTATTACACCGTTAGGAAGAGCATCCATCCCGGTATGTAGTAATTTAGCAGAAGTTGCTGTAAGAAACACTTCGAAGGAGAAAAAGAGAATTTATGAAATAGAACGGGCTTAAGTCGTTGAGATAGACACACAAAATGAAATTATCTTTTGTTGGGGTATGTGAACAAAGAAAATATAACAGACTTGGAAAAATATCAAACATCTGTATTTAAGACGCTTAGTAAAATGAAACATCGAAATCAAAACCCCTTGCCAAACCCCACCAGCAACTAGCATTATGAATAAACCCACTTGCCAACCCACCAGCCAATAACCATTAACCACTAGCATAACAAATATGGACATCACATTTTACAAATACCACGGCACAGGAAATGATTTTGTGATCATTGATAACAGGGATAACCGTTATGACGCCCTCACACCAAAACAGGTGAAATTTCTTTGCGACAGGCGTTTTGGCATTGGTGCAGACGGGCTGATGTTACTGAAACACCGGGATGGTTATGACTTTGAAATGATCTATTACAATGCGGATGGTAATCCCAGCAGTATGTGCGGCAATGGCGGGCGATGCCTCGTAAAATTTGCCAACCAGGTAGGCATTCATAAATACACGTACAAATTTCTGGCGATCGATGGCGATCACGAGGCTGAGATCGATAACAACAATATTATCCGGCTGAAAATGAAGGACGTGAACACCGTTGATGAACATCCTACCTACATTGTGCTGAATACAGGTTCACCACACTATGTAAAGTTTACCAATGATGTGCAACAAACAGATGTTGTTAATGCGGGCAGGACCATCCGGAACAGCCCTCCTTTTGCTGCCGAAGGGATCAACGTGAATTTTGTAGAAAGTACCGGGCAGGACAGTATATTCGTGCGCACCTACGAAAGAGGCGTGGAAGATGAGACCATGAGCTGCGGAACCGGCGTAACTGCAGCAGCGCTGATGAGTGCACATAACGACCGCGGCTTTAACCGAGTAGAGGTAAAAACGCCGGGTGGCCACCTGAGCGTGGAGTATAATAAAGTGAGTGATAATAAATTTACCGATATATGGCTTTGCGGGCCTGCAACATTTGTTTTTAAAGGAGAATTAGAACTAACCAAATGATCAATTCGTTTAAGATAGAGGCCAACAAAACACTGGCAGTAGACAAACCCACTTCAGGAACATGGGTTAACGTGCTGCCCCCTTTAAAGCAGGAAGAATTCTCTGAGCTCAGCACCGCCTTGAGTATTCCTCTTGACTTTCTAACCGATTCCCTGGATATCGATGAACGAAGCCGTTACGAAATTGAGGAAGACACCAAACTGATCGTGATTAAAACACCCACTGAGAACAATTCGTTCAACGAAAGTGACGCGTTTTATGTGACCATTCCAATTTGTATCATTCTCACTGCCACGCAGATCGTCACCGTGACGGTCAT
>JAKFCK010000410.1:0-5470 GCA_036676685.1 Chitinophagaceae bacterium
GTGGCTGAAGTAGAATAAACTCTCACGAAATAGGTTGTTCCAATCACCAGACCGGCTGCAGAAGCACCCCCGGTATTGCACGAATTGGCAATTTCGGACAGCACCCCACAGGTACCGCTGTAAATTGCGGCTGCCGTTGTGTTGGTCGCATTAGTTATTAACACAGTATGCGTAGTAGCATTAGCAACAAAGCTGTACCACACGTCATCATTAATTCCCGTAGCGCTGCAGGAAGGAGCAGCAGTAACCGACTGGGTACCTCCAACGGTTGTACCGGTAGTCGGTGTAACACAAGTGGCAGTTGGTAAAGGTGCAGGAAGCGCAATAGCTCCGGCACACTCGTCATTCACTGCAGGTGCAGGAGGAGCCGTTATGCAAAAGTTGAATGTCCCGGTGTTAGGGCTGCTGCCCACATATAGACGCAGGGTGTAAACTGTTCCTGCTGCCAGAACGACTGTCCTGGATCCGGTACCACCGGAACCGAAGCCGGAACTGCAAGCACTTCCTACTTCTGTTAAATTGCCGCAGCTTCCCGTATAAATATTCATCCCCACTGTAGAAGCTGTGCCTGAAGTGGCAGTTAGCCCTGTGTAACTGAAGGTGTAACTTCCGGCGAAAGTTGAGGTAAAGCTGTACCAGATATCGTCATCGATACCCGTACCGGTGCAGGTGTTCGCCTGGCCCGTTTCAGTAGACTGGGTAGCACCGGTTGTATTAACCGGGGTATAGGTACAGGTTGCACCATACGTTGTTAAAGGAATAGGAAGGCTGCCGGCGCACTCGTCATTTAAAGGTGGTGAGGTAATGCAAATATTGAATGTTGTATTGGTTGCATAGGCCGTTGAGGTAGTATAAACCCGTACATAATAGGTTGCTCCTATCGTAAGCCCGCCTGCAAAAGCGTTGGCTGTGCCACAGTCCAGCAACACTAATGAACCGCATGTTCCGCTATAAATGGAAACTGCAGATGTTGTGGTAGTACCGCTAAGCGCAACACTATGTATGGGAGATACCGCGACAAATGAATACCATACATCATCCCCTGTTCCGGTATTGCTGCAGGTTGTAGCGGTTTCATTTGATTGAGTAGCCCCAGCTGTCGTACCCGCTGTGTTGGTACAGGTTGCATTAGGAGATGCCACAAGAATCGTGGCGGAACTGCACTCATCATTGGCTGGCGCTGCCACTACGGTAAAACTCCTTATAGTCGCACAACTCGCGGGCTGCCCTACACTATTTACAGGCAACACATACCAGTAATAAACCCCGGGAGTTAAGGGAGTTGTTACGGTAAAGGAAGTGGCTGAATTGTTATAGGTTGTCGCATACAATGTTGTAGGCGTTGGATTAGTATCCAGGTACAATTCGTAAGATGATGCGTTGGTAGAAGTGCCCCATGTGATAGTAGGAAATCCACCCATTATAGCTCCGGCTGCCGGTGCACTTAGTGTAGGGCACGTGGTTGGTGCGGCCGCCAGGTCATTTACACATATATTAAAATTCACCATGCTGGTAGCAAGGGATGTGTATACCCGGATATAGTAGGTTTCCCCCGGGGTTAATCCGCCCACAATTCCGGTGACCGAAGTATTACACATCATGCTGGTAAGAGCAGCACAGCTGCCTGATAAAACCTGGTAATATAAAGTTGTGCTGGTGCCTATCACAGCGGTAACCCCTGAAAGCACTATTTGTGCATCTGTTCCGTTAGCCTGGAAAGAGTACCAAACATCATCATCAGAAGTTCCGGTGCAGGGTGCTGCAGCCGCAGACTCGGTGGCACCGACAGTAGTACCTGCGGTATTGGCACAAGCCGCATTTTGAGTAAGAGAAATAGCATTTGCACAATTATCGTTTGCCGGTGCGGATGGTGCATCCTGAACACAAAAATTGAAAGTGGCTGCATTGTCCGTGCCTGTAGTCCACAATCGCAGGGTGTATACATCGCCAATAGTTAATCCCGGCAAATAAGCAGACCCGGCCCCAGCCGTACCAAAACTAGTGACACAGGAAATTTGGGTAGCCCCGCATGCTCCGCTGTATAAGGCATAGGCTAATTGTGTTGCTGTACCAATGGTTGCTGCCATTCCAGAATACCGGATATATTGGGTGGTACTGGTTGCAGTGAAAGTGTACCAAATGTCATCATTGTTAGCAGTGGAGGTGCAACTGGGAGCTGTTGTAGTTTGTGTTGCTCCTGTAGTATTTCCTGCAATGTTACTGGTACAGGTCGCACCATAAGGCTGGGTGATAATATTGATTGCCCCTGCGCAATCATCGTTTGCCGGAGGCGGCGGGGGATCCTGCACGCAAAAATCAAAAGTCGCTGAATTCGATGCCCCGTTAGCAAATAACCTTAATAAATATGTAGTCCCAGGAGTCAGAGCGGAAAGAACAGCCACACCTGAACCTGCTGTACCGAAAGAAAGAACGCAGTCAACCTCGGTTGGAGCGGCACAAGTGCCACTGTATAAGGTGTAACCTATTAGAGTACCCGAAGTTCCGGAAGTTCTTACGAAGTTGGAATACCGTAAGTACTGTGTTGTTGCTGTCGCGGTAAATGAATACCAAATGTCATCATTGCTGCTCGTAGGCGCACAACTGGTGGCTATGGAACTTTGGGTTGCACCCGTGGTCACAGCCGATATGCCGACGGTACAGGTAGCCCCGTAAGGTACCGTTGATATAGCGATTGCAGCGCTGCAATCGTCATTAGCAGGTTGCGCATAGACAACACCTGTGACAAAAGTGAACAGGAGGGCTAAGATGAGTGAAGTAAAGATTGGCTTCATAATGTTTAATGTTTATAATTCGAGTGATGATACTACAAGTTGATATTTTTAAGACTACCCGAAAGGAGCCTGCTTTTTGTGGAGTTCAAACCTGGCAAACAGCAAAATTGAGCAACAATAAACGGGCCCGGTTAAAAAAATGTTAAGAAATCCTACCATACATTCCTCGGGCAGCTACTGCCAAATTTATTCCCTATGGTAAACCCTACTACGATCTCATGTGTACCCTTTGTGTAATTGTTCAAACGGGACGTTGTATAATCGTAGGAGTACCCCACATTCAAAGTGTTAGAAACATTCAATCCCACCATGGCAGCAATGCCGTCTTCATGCCTGTAACTGGCGCCCACCCACATCAGGTCCTGGTATTGCAGTTTGCCATTCAATTCCACCTGCACCGGGGCAGGATCTATATATTTTATCATCAGGGATGGAATAAAATTAAAATTGTCCCCGATCAAAAAACGATAACCAGCCGTTGCAAACAAATGTGGAACACGTTTACCTTCATTCTTTCTAATGGCATTATTCGAAAAATCAATTTTCGATGGCATCACCTGTTGGGCAGAAATACCAACAAAATAATCTCCCGAGTAGAGATATAACCCCACATTCATGTCGAAATTGATATTGTTTAATATGCCACTTCCATAAACCGCGGGATCCACTGCAGTATTAAACTGCAGTTTATCTGTATTCAGGCTCATGTTAGTTAACCCCAGCCCCAGGCCCGCCGCAAGATTGGTACTGCCGGTGAGCCCGATGTGGTAAGCATAAGTGCCATAAGCCGCAAACTGGTTCAGCGGGCCGGTCCTGTCATTGATCACCTGCACACCCCAGCCATGGTGAGGTTTGGAGGGAACATATTCTTCCCAGTAGTTTTTACCGCGGGGATTTTCTCCCGGTACACTGTAGGAAGTTGCGGTCGTTTTAAAATCCGATTTACCGATCGGCCCATGCATGGTAAGGTATGTCGTTACCGGTGCATCCTGCAGCCCTACCCACTGCAGGCGGTGGCTGGCTTTTATGTCCACGTAATTTTCTATCCCGGTTAATGCAGGATTTACAATATACTGGTTCAGGATGTACTGGGTGTAATGCGGCTTTTGTTGCGCCACCACCGTACATCCCCCAACCAGGGCCATCGCACAAATAATTAGCTTTTTCATCAGGTGTTTACATTTTCAATCGCACAATCAATTTTTCAGGACCTTAAATTCTGTCCGGCGGTTTAGCTGCCGTCCTTCGGGGTTATCGGTACCGTCGGCATTGGTGTTTTCTGCAGCAGGTACCGTTTCACCGTAACCTTTTGCCATCAGCCTGCTCCTGCTGATACCCTTGCTCACCAGGTACTCTACCACTGATCTTGCACGGGCCTGTGATAGTTTCTGGTTGTAATCATCAGTTCCTTTGCTATCCGTATGCGCACCCAGTTCAATGATAATGGTGGGATTGTCATTCAGGATCTGCACCAGCTTATCCAAAGATTCATAGGAAGTTTCCTGCAATGTGGCTTTATTAAAGTCATAGAATACATTCTCTACACGGATCGCTTCTTCGGGAATCAGGTTCAGGCAGAGTTCAGGATTCGTAAAGAACTCCTCTTCGGCGTCGGCCGGGCCCGTAAAATTAATGCTGTTGGCAAAATAACCTTTGCTGCTGGCCGTTGCTTTCAGCGCTTCAAATTCTGCAATGCTGAAAGAATATTTCCCGGAGGCATCAGTTGTTTTTTCGGCAATAGTTTTATTAGTACCGTCTACGATCAACACTTTCACACCCGCAAGTGGCTTTTTGCTGTCACACGCCAGCACGGTACCACTGATCTGCTTCATCGCTTTGGTCTTGTTCAGTGCAAATAATTCCAGGCAGCAGGCTGCGTCCCTGTCGGAACTCATCAGCACGTTTTCTAAAATATTTGTGGCAGAACCACGGCTCGTAAAATACAGGTCGTCTTTCACTGAATTCACCGGGTACCCAAAATTTTTGGGTTCGCTGAGGCTGTTTATTGCGCCTTTACTATAATAAAAATCAAAACCGCCCATGCCTACACGGCCATTACTGCTGTATACAAAGGTGTTGGAAGCAGCGTGGTAAGAGGGAGCCTGTTCGTCGTACATCGTATTAATGGCGCTGCCCATGTTAGTCACATTGCCCGGGTTGCCATTGGCATCCAGTTCCGCCATCCACAGGTCAAAGCCCCCGGCACCTCCGGCGCGGTCGCTGCTGAACAAAATGTGTTTGCCATCCGGCATCACAAAAGGTTGCTGGCTGTTGCTGCCTGTCATATTTAAGGCTGGTACGGGTACCGGGTCACTCCATTTATCCCCGGTTTTTTTGCTGCTGTAGATCCCTGCAGTTTTTTTATCCTTTGCCACTTCCCAGCGGGAAAGGAACAATGTATTGCCATCGGGGGAAATAGACACTACGCCCTGTTGAATATCCTTACCCTGCTCCACTGGCATTTTGGTAACCGTGCCGGCCACAGCATTGCTGTAGCTGGTTTGGTAAAGCCTGTTGGTGTTGGATTTATTTTTATCTGTGGCATCCGGGCGGGTGGAAGTAAAGAGCAGGGTTTCTTCGTTTAACCATACCGGCGCATAAGTGCCGCCTTCTCCATGAAGGCTTCCTGCTTTTTGCACAGTATACCTTGCCAGGTCCTTGCGTTTCATTTGCTCCTG
>JAKFCK010000411.1:0-6261 GCA_036676685.1 Chitinophagaceae bacterium
GTGACCCAGCGCCTGCTCGGCAGCGATCACGGCATGCATGGCTGCCCATTCGATGCGCGAGCGCGCCTCGGCATCGGCGCAGAAACTGGTGTCGCCCTGACGCTGGGCCAGCAGCCCGGCGGGGATCACCAGCGCTCCGCCAATCACTACCGGTGTGGCAGAGCTAACCTGTTGCATGGCTTGCAGTTCGCGGGTGCGCTGCTCCAGGCGTGCGGTGAGTTCTTCATAACGGCGGCGGGCGTTTTCCGGCTGCATACGCGGCTGTTTGCCGGCGGCCACGTCGTCGCTGAGCTTGATGTAGCGATCCGACCAGTAGTTGATTTCCTTAACCAATCGCTCATGCACAGCCGCCAGCACGCGCTCGGCCTGGCGCTGGATGCGGGTTTTCACTTCGCTGTAGTGCTCGGGCACCAGTTGCTGCGAGGCATGCTGCAGAGCGAGGTTTTCCAGGTTCTGCTGCATATCTTTCCCCACCATTTTATCCATAAAAAGATTCATAATATTCATAGGAAATTTTGACCTGCCATAAAATTCATTAGTGACTTTCGTTTGCCCGTTCGTTTCGCTGTGTAGGTCTGTACGGGACCAGTTGGTGCCTTCAAAAGGTTTTTTAAAGCGTATCTCCACTTCCATACTTTCACCCTCTTTTATTTTTTTTATTTCCTGTTCCCCCACGCCTACATTTTTATCTTTGCTCTGCCAGGAAGAGGTAAAACCCGGGGTGCCATCTGTACCGGTATATAATATTTTTATGTTTGGATCTTTCATGACCCACACACTGTAATTTTCCTGGTTTTTTATCATTTTAAGGTAATTAAAAACTTCCTGTTTAGGTTTATGGATAGTGACCTGTTTTTGCAGGCTGAATTCTTTTTTGGTAAAAAGGGCGATCAGCAGCACCAGGACAAGGATACCTGCAAATACCAACAGGATAGTAATTATTATTTTCATATTATGCTTTCGTTTTTGTTGAATAATTAAACGGCTTGTGCTTTTTCAGCAATTGTTTTATATATATTCCTGATCTGCACCGTGTGCCTTTGGGTGTGGCAGATGATAAAACAAAGCCATTCATAACCTGTGAGTTCCGCCATTTGCGGGAAAGGAAAATCTGTGAAAAGATCCGGGAGGTTTACCCTGTTGGCTGTTTGCGCAATCAGATCAAAAACTTTATCCAGCTTTTGTAATAATTCTGCCTGCGCAGGCGGGCTATCCGAGGGTAAGACAAATTCCGGGGATTTCATTTTGGTGTCGAAGTCAAGAAATATCGATCGTATCCGGGCAACCATTTCTTCAGGGTCACGTTCTGCAGGACGGCTGTTGCCGGCCAGCACCATAGGTAATCCAGAAGCGGATTTCAGTACGTGTTCAGCTACCTGGGCGGCTGACCAGCTTCCTTCAAACGGAACCTGTTTCAGTTCTTCCGGGGTGAAAACTTTCAGTGTTTCCCGGAGTTCCCCGGCCGAAAATTTAAGCTGTGAAATATAATCTGTTGTCATAAAGTTTTTACTGATTTGAGAAGTGACCGGCTGTAATGTCACTGTAAAAGTACCTACCTCACCCAGCTTTTTTCGGGTGTTAATACGGCATTCTAAAGGGTTGATTGCGACAAATATTTGGATTAAGTTTGTGATGCAAAAATTACTCGTCTATGAAACATATCTCGATCATTGTGCCCCAGGGCCATAGCAGCCTCCCGAATATTGATGGCAGCCACCAGATATTAAATGAAGTGAATAATTTTCTTGCGGCCAATGGTCGGGATCCTTTGTTTAGGGTGCAGCTGGTGGGTCTGTCCGGTGAATCCACCCAAAGGAATGGGATGTACCGGATCAGCCCTGATTGCCTGGTGGACGAAGTAACAAAAACCGACCTTATCATCATTCCTGCGATGCATGGTGATCTGCAAAAAGCCATTGAATTGAATAAAGCATTTATGCCCTGGATCGTTAAACATTACAAAGCCGGAGCTGAAGTGGCAGCTTACTGCATAGGCACTTTTTTCCTGGCGGCCACCGGGCTGCTGGACGGGAAACAGGCCGCTACGCATTGGGTGGCGGCAAATGAATTCAGGCAGATGTTTCCGCAGGTAAACCTCGTTGATGATAAGATCATGACGGAAGAGGACGGGATATACACCAGTGGGGGAGCTTACTCATTTTTAAACCTGTTGTTATACCTGGTGGAAAAATACGCCGGCCGGCAAATGGCAATCCTTATCTCGAAAGCTTTTATGATTGATATCGACAAAATGAGTCAAAGTCCTTTTATTATGTTTAAAGGCCAGAAATCGCATGCGGATGAACCGATAAGAAATGCGCAGGAATTCATAGAAACAAACTTCCAGGAAAAGATCACCGTTGATCAGCTGGCCCAAAGATTTGCTTTGGGCAGGAGAAATATGGAAAGGCGGTTTAAAAAAGCCACCTCAAACACGGTGATCGAATATATCCAGCGGGTGAAGATAGAAGCCGCGAAAAAACAACTGGAAGACGGGAAAAAAAATATCAATGAAGTGATGTATGAAGTGGGTTATTCCGATGCAAAAGCTTTCAGAACCACTTTTAAAAAAATTACAGGCTTGTCACCGGTGAGTTATAAAAATAAATACAATAAAGAACTCGCGCTGGTTGACGACTAAAAAAGCGAAGAATATTTTCTTCGCTTTTTGTATAAAATTTCAACCAGGCATCACCACCCAAGCACCCACGCAAAAATGAGCGGGGCAACAATGGTTGCATCACTTTCCACGATAAACTTCGGGGTTTTGATATCCAGTTTTCCCCAGGTAATTTTTTCATTCGGCACTGCTCCACTGTAAGAACCAAAAGAGGTTGTGGAATCTGAGATCTGGCAGAAATAACTCCAGAACGGAACATCGTGCCACTCCAGGTCCTGGTACATCATGGGCACAACGCAGATAGGGAAATCACCAGCAATACCACCGCCTATCTGGAAAAAGCCTACGCCCTTTCCTGCAGAATTATCCCGGTACCAGTCTGCCAGCCATACCATATATTCGATACCACTTTTCACCAGGTCCGCTTTCAGCTCCCCTTTGATCACGTAGCTGGCAAAGATGTTACCCGTGGTACTGTCTTCCCAGCCAGGGCAAACGATAGGGATATTTTTTTCTGCGGCGGCTACTATCCAGCTATTTTTGGGATCTATCTCGTAATACTGTTCCAGTTCCCCGCTCAATACTGTTTTGTATAGAAATTCATGCGGGAAATAACGTTCACCCTTAGCCGCTGCATCATTCCACTGTTTTACCAGGTGTTTCTGCAGCCTGCGAAAGGCTTCCTCTTCCGGGATGCAGGTATCCGTTACCCGGTTATAATGGTTCTCCAGGAGTTCCCATTCGTCTTCAGGGGTCAGGTCCCTGTAGTTAGGTACCCTTTTATATTTTGAATGGGCAACGAGGTTCATTACATCTTCTTCCAGGTTGGCGCCTGTACAACTGATGATAGATACTTTGTCCTGCCTGATCATTTCAGCCAGGCTTAAGCCCAGTTCGGCCGTACTCATTGCACCGGCAAGTGTGATCATCATTTTTCCACCTTCTTCCAGGTGGGTAACATATCCTTTGGCTGCATCCATTAAGGCCGCGGCATTAAAATGGCGGTAATGGTGTTCTATGAAATTTGAAACGGGTCCTTTACTCATGATTAGAAATTTAGACGGCAAAAGTAAATTTTTTTACCAGAAGGGCGATATTCAGCTGTGGCGGTTTATTTAAACTCTCCCCGGAAAACAAAACACGCCTGTATTTTTGTCCATTGTCGGGTGTAGAGGAAAGGCAAGGAGCCCGTACAAAAAGAAGCGGCTGTTCCATGGTCATGAAACAGCCGCTTCCCAATAATAATCTGATCAATATACTTTTCCCACCAGGACTTTCTTTTTAATTCTTTTTTCCACGGATATATTACCATCCGGCGAACACTTTAGCTGCAGGTAGGCATTTTTGTTTTCTACCGTGAGGTAGTAATTGGTTTCTCCCAATAACACAATTTCGTTTACGGAAGGTGGGATAATAAAATCTTTATACTGTTCCCTAATGGCTTCAGCAGCGGCCATTGATACCTGGTCGAAGCTAAGTTTGCGGGCTACAGCAATAAATTCCCCCTCTTCATTGAAAGCAGCAGAAAAATTACCTTGTTGCAAATCAAAAGTGGCGAAGAAAAAACTTTCTGCCTGGGTCCAGGTTACGTCTTTAGCGGCGGCGTACCTGGCATTAAATGCCCTGATTACTGACTTTGTAACATTGGCTGCGGAAACAGCTTTTACATTGGCAACCTTAAAGACACTGAGTAATTCGTTTTTGCCGGAATCCGGCGTGAATGCAGCGGCACTGAAAAATAGTGCGATCGCCGCGATGGCTGTTGTTAACTTTTTCATGACTATACTTTTTTATTTTTTGTAAGTGTTGCAGCAACTACTGCAACCATGGCAAAACAAAAGTAGAAGACCCGATACCTTTGTACAAGGGGAATGTGGGGAATGAACATATTATACGCAAATGATAGATAAACGGTAAGCTATATGAAGGGAAAGTTCCTGGTGCGTATCACGGAAATGCAGTACCAGTGCGGGCTGTGAATTTAATCTTAAAAAAAACTTAAAAAGCGTAAGCGTTGTGTTAAAAAACAGCAGTGGCAAACGTTGATTTGAAACTATCTTTAGGTATGAATTACCTGGCGCATGCTTTCCTGTCTTTTAACCACCCGCAAGTGCTTACAGGCAACATGATCAGCGATTATGTAAAGGGGAAGTCACAATACGATTACCCCGCTGCTATACAGGCGGGTATCAGGCTTCACAGGGCCATCGACCAGTTCACCGATCAACATGTTGCCAGCAGGATCATCAGTGAGGTTTTCAGGCCCAGGTACCGACTGTATAGTGCGGCATTTACGGACATCGTGTATGATTATTTCCTGGCCAATGACAGTTCCCTGTTCCCGGGAGAAGGCTCACTCGATCTGTTTGCACAGGAAACTTATGCCGCCCTAAGGGATCACAGCAATTTTTTCCCGGGGAAATTTTCTACCCTTTTCCCTTACATGTTTAGCCAGAACTGGCTGTTCAATTACCAGTATGACTGGGGTATTCAAAAAAGCTTCCAGGGCCTGGGCCGCCGGGCCGCCTACCTGCCCGAAACAGCTATCGCATTTGAGCTGTTCCTGGAAAATAAAACCTTACTCCGGGAACAGTACGAAATTTTTTTCCCTTCTGTTAAAAAAATTGCCGCTGATACTATGGAGCAGCTATTAAAAGCCTGATTCTTTTATCTTTGAGAAAATATGACCGTATGAAATTTGCTTTTTTCTTTTTTAGTGTTTTGATTGCCGGCTTCACAACAGCGGCTCAACCAAAATTACCGCCCGTGGACAAATCTCCTCTGGACATCAGTTATTACCCCGATAATTACCCATTACTGAAAATACAGGGAAAAGCGGCGGAACCCCTTGTAGCCCGTGTGATCTACAGCCGGCCACAAAAAAATAACCGGGTGTTATTCGGAGACCTGATAGAATATAATAAGGTATGGAGGCTGGGCGCTAACGAGGCTACGGAAATAGAATTTTTTCAGAACGTGAGAATTGGCAACACCAAATTAAAAAAAGGACGGTACACACTTTACTGTATTCCCAATGCAGACAAATGGACATTCATTGTAAATAAAGAATTAGATACGTGGGGATCATTCATGTATGATCCAAAGAAAGACCTGGTTCGCCAGGATGCCCCGATCCGGAAAGAAAAAGAAGCTGCTGAGTCTTTTTCTTTTATTTTTGAAAAACAGGGAACCGGCTTCAGCCTTACTGCTGCGTGGGATTCCATAAAAGTGGCATTACCAATCTACCTACAATAACACTTATGCAAATTTCTCACCTGCGGGGACTAACACTCATATTGGTGGCGTTGTGCACGTTGTTTATTTTTTCTTCCTGCCGGCAGGAAGAAAGCGGTACTACCCCGGTAAAGGTCGGGGACACGCTGCAGGCCTTACCCGGAAATGAGTATACCACGATTGATCAATCCCCGCTTGACATCAGTTATTGCCCTGCAGATTTTCCACAGCAAAAAATGGCTAACCCGGCATTTACCGGTTCTCCCGTGGCAAGGGTGATCTACAGCCGACCGCATAAAAAAGGCAGGAAAATATTTGGTTCAGACAGCACCCATATTTGCCCTTATGGCCGTCCCTGGCGCCTGGGTGCAAATGAATCTACCGAAATAGAATTTTTTAAGCCTGTG
>JAKFCK010000412.1:0-1754 GCA_036676685.1 Chitinophagaceae bacterium
AATACTGGTACAGTGATATGAAAGATAAGATATGGGGAGTGTATGGATTCTATGATGCCTTTAGCGAACAGGAAAACTGGTTTCCTAAACGATACCTTGCCATAGACCAGGGGCCCATCGTGGTGATGATGGAAAATCACCGGACGGGCTTGTTATGGAACCTGTTTATGAGTTGCCCTGAAATAAAAGAAGGACTTAAAAAACTGGGCTTTGAAAGCCCGCATATGAAATAGGGATTGCCGCAGATTCGCAGATTAGATCATTATAGGATGGTTACAAGAGTAAAATATCATTTGCGAATCTACGGCTATAAAAAAAACCTTTTGCGGGCAACAGTATAATATAAATTAATGATTTAAGTATGCGAATATTTATCCTTGGTTGTTTATGTCATCTATTGTTAACTCCGATGCATGTCCATGCCCAGCAGGAAATAAAAGTAATGTCTTTTAATATCCGGCTTGATGTGGAATCTGATGGCGAAAACAAATGGAGCCTGCGAAAGGATAAAGTGGCTGGATTATTGAAATACTATGCTGCTGATTTCATTGGCGGGCAGGAAGTACAACATCACCAGCTTAAATATTTGATCGAAAACCTGGTTGGCTACAATTATATCGGGGTGGGCCGCGATGATGGAAAAGAAGCGGGCGAATATTCCTGCATTTTTTACAACAGCAGAAAATTTGACCTGTTACAACATTCAACCTTCTGGCTGTCCCCCACACCCGACAGCGTTTCCAAAGGGTGGGATGCCGCGTATAACCGGGTGTGTACATATGGGCTTTTCAAAAGCAAAAAAACCAGGCAGCTGTTCTGGGTATTCAACACCCATTTTGATCATGTAGGCAAACTGGCAAGACTGAACTCCTCGAAACTTATCCTCCAAAAAATCGCTGCATTAAATACTAAAAATTACCCCGTTTTTTTAACTGGCGATTTTAACCTGCGGCCGGAAGAAGAACCGGTGCGCGAGATCATCAGCCAGATGCAAAACGCACGAACGATCAGCAAAATAACTTATGGCAATGCCGATACCTGGAATGGATTCAAATTTCATGAAAAACCGGAGGGTACGATTGACTATATCTTTATTTCAAAGGATAAACGGTTAGCGGTATCAAAATTTGCCACCATTACAGATTCTTACGACCTGAAATATCCTTCAGATCATTTCCCTGTAATGGCAACAATAGTTTTATCAAAAAAATGAAAAAATGAAAAAACTTTTTTGCCTTATACTATTGTTCATTAGCCTGAAAAGTTTTCCCCAACAGAAAACCTATTGTAACCCTATTAATATCGATTACGGTTATACGCCGATCCCCAACTTTGCCCAATGGGGCCGGCACCGTGCCACGGCAGACCCCGTGATCGTAACTTACAAGGGAGACTATTATTTATTCAGCACCAACCAATGGGGCTATTGGGTAAGTAATGATATGCTGAGCTGGGAATTTATTTCCCGGAAGTTTCTCCGCCCCTGGAATGTCGGTTATGATGAACTTTGTGCCCCGGGAGTTGGTATCATCGGCGATACCATGATCGTTTTCGGCAGCACCTATACCAGTACATTCAGCATCTGGATGAGCACAAACCCAAAAGCCAACGAATGGAAACCCTTGGTGGACTCTTTTGAAATCGGTGGATGGGACCCTTCATTTTTTACGGACGATGATGGAAAGCTGTACATGTACAATGGCAGCAGTAACAAGTTCCCGATGTATGGTATAGAGCTGGACAGGAAAACGTTT
>JAKFCK010000413.1:0-11661 GCA_036676685.1 Chitinophagaceae bacterium
TTCTATTGAAGACCGGTTGGTAAAAAATTTTTTTAAATACGGGTCTATTGA
The DNA here is from genome assembly GCA_036676685.1 of Chitinophagaceae bacterium. GTDB lineage: Bacteria > Bacteroidota > Bacteroidia > Chitinophagales > Chitinophagaceae > Ferruginibacter. Next base: position 52 of record JAKFCK010000413.1, read on the forward strand.
AGAACCTGCGGCAGATGATGTGTATGGGATTAAACCAAAAAGTACATTGACGATTATTTCCAAAAAGCCGGTCACAGCTGGTCGGGAGGAATTAAAAATAAACCCGAGGTCGCGCAGTGCCAAACTAAGGGTAGCAGAAAAGAATAGCTAGCATGAAAGAAGAAGAGCGCACATATGAAGGAACCGGGGCCTCAAAACCTGAATGGAGAAAAAATTTCAACCAGAAATGGATTGTAAATAACATTCCCTTTTTTCTATTTCTTACCGCACTGGCTGTTTTGTACATCTACAACGGGCACCTGGCAGATAAACTGGCGAAAAAAATCGCTGTAAGCGAAAAAAACATAAAAGAATTGGAATACGAATACAAGACTATCAAAGCCGATGTGATCTACCGGAGTAAAGCAAGCGAGTTGGTAAAAGCAGTGGAGCCTTTGGGATTAAGAGAATCAAAACTGCCACCGGTGGTTTTACAGGGAAACCCCCTGACACCCTAAAGGGAGAGCTGGTCATAAGGGCAGAAAGGATAAAAACAGCATTTAAGAAGTTGAAAAAAGCATAGTCTTTAAAAAATAATAAGGTTTTAAAGCCCCCATAGGGGTTTTGGGGTATGGAAATCAAAAACGACATATTATGGAGAGTTTACCTGTGCTTCCTTGGCATCGTATTACTAAGCGTAATGGTATTGGGAAAAGCCTTTTATATCCAGCAGGTACAGGGAAGTTTTTGGAAAGGGATGGGAGATAGCCTGCAGCTTAAATACCTTCCCATTGATGCAGAGCGCGGAAGTATTTATAGCGAGGATGGTAATATGCTGAGCACGTCCATTCCGGTTTTTGATGTGTATGTGGATTTCGCTGCGGATGGCCTTAGGGAAAAACAAGGCAGGCGATTTAAAGAAAATATTGATTCATTAAGCTATCACCTTTCAGAACTATTCCGGGATAAAACCAAACAAGCTTATAAAAAACAATTGCAGCTCGCCTATAAAAATAAAGACCGCTATTTCCCGCTTAAGAAGAAGATCTCTTTCGAAGAATACAGGCAGCTCCGCAATTTTCCTTTGGTGAGGCAGGGCCGAAATAAGAGTGGGTTTATTGTGGATACCCGGGATAAGAGGATCAACCCCTACGTATTACTTGCCAACAGGACCATAGGGCTCTCCAGGCTGGACGCGAAAAAAAATGTGGGATTGGAGCTTACCTATGATAGTTTGTTACGCGGCACAACCGGTCAGCGGTTGATGCGTTATTCGGCAGGGTCGTATATGCCGGTTATCGGAGCAGAACTGGACCCGGTTAATGGTAAGGATGTGATCACAACGCTGGACACCTACATGCAGGATGTAGCAGAGAACGCACTGATGAAAATGGTTTCTGGTAATAATTCCATGCATGGAACAGCCATCATCATGGAAACTGCTACGGGTAAGATCAAGGCAATTGCGAACCTGGGTAAACAACCTGACGGCACCTATATCGAAGACCTGAATTATGGGATTGGTAAAGCCACTGAGCCCGGTTCCGTTTTTAAGCTCGCTACCCTGATCAGTTTGCTGGAGGATAAGCATGTTACCATTAATTCAATCGTTGACTGCGAAGGTGGCTCCAAGTCATTTTTCGGTTTAAGGATAAAAGACTCTCATTTGGGTGCCCGTGAGATCACGGTAAAAGAGGCCTTCCTGAGGAGCAGTAATGTTGCTTTTGCGAAACTGGCAGATCAATTCTATCGCAATGAACCCCAGCAGTTCGTTGGCCACCTGCAGCATTTCCGGTTAAATCAAATGACGGGCATTGATATCGTTGCTTCCTCAGGGAAACCAACCATTAAAACCCCTGCAAACCGAAGCTGGTCAAAAACGACAATACCTTATATGGCCCATGGTTACGAAGAACTCGTAACACCCCTGCATATGCTGATGCTTTATAATGCTGTGGCCAATAACGGCACGATGATGCGCCCTTACCTGGTAAATGCTATCAGGGATTATGGTGTGGATATCAAAAAAGTAGAGCCGGAAGTGCTGGTAGAAAAGATCTGCAGCGAGGAAACCCTGGCACAGGTGAAGGAATGCTTACGTGCAGTAGTGGATAGCCTGCATGGCACCGGGCATCGTATCCTTTTTGATTCATTGTATTCCATTTCCGGGAAAACCGGGACAGCAGTAACGGCATTGGATAATAAAGGATATAATAAGGGGAACAAGATCTACCAGGCTTCATTCATCGGTTTTTTCCCCTCAGAAAAACCGTTGTATTCTATTGCGGTAGTGATACAAAACAGCCGCGAGTCAAAACTGATATATGGTGCAGATGTATCCGGTACAGTGTTTAAAGAAATAAGCGATCGCCTGTACAGCCGGTATATCGGCAGGCCAATTGTGCCTTTTGGCAATACCCCCGATAGTTCAATGTACAGCTCACAAGGAATAAAAAATGATCTGCAATCCATATTGAGTTTTATGAATATCGGGTTTAGGGATTCAGCAGCAGGTGGGTATTGGAGAAGTATGCAAATGAAAAATAAAGCTGCTTATTTAAATGTACCACAGTACTCCTCCCTGCAGAACCATGTGGTGCCGGATGTTGTCGGGATGGGGTTAAAAGATGCCGTGTACCTGCTGGAAAATAAGGGGCTTACTATAGCGGTACAGGGTAGAGGTAAAGTAGTGGATCAAAGTATAACCGCCGGGGCAGGGTTTGCAAAAGGGCAAAAAATTTCATTGCTGCTCAACTAGTATTAAAATAAATGTTACAGGAACTATTATATAAAACATCGATCAGGTCTGTAAGGGGTAATACCGATATGGAAATTACTGCGCTTCATACTGATTCCCGCCAGGTAACACCCGGCAGTTGTTTTATTGCCATAGCGGGAATTGCTGTCGATGGTCACCGGTTCGTTGACGCTGCTATAGCAAAGGGTGCGGTAGCCATCATTTGTGAGCAATTACCGGAAGATTTCAGGGAAGATATTACTTATGTACAGGTAGAAAATACCGCAGCTGCAGCAGGGTTTATGGCACACCATTTTTACGGGGAGCCAACCACAGCTTTCAAACTAGTGGGGGTAACAGGGACTAACGGAAAAACCACCATCGCGACATTATTGTATAAACTGTTTACCGCTTTAGGGTATACCTGTGGCCTTGTAAGCACTGTGCAAAACCAGGTCGGCGCAAAAGTTGTTCCGGCAACCCACACCACGCCTGATGCTATTACGTTAAACTTTTTGCTAAAGGGAATGAAAGATGCAGGTTGCCAGTATGTATTCATGGAATGCAGCAGCCATGCAATAGAGCAGCAGCGAATTGCCGGTTTGAATTTTGCCGGTGCATTGTTCAGCAATATATCCCATGATCACCTGGATTACCATAAGACCTTTAATAATTATATCGAGGTAAAAAAATCCTGGTTTGATGGCCTGCCCAAAAATAGTTTTGCCATCAGCAATGCCGATGATAAAAGGGGCGCCGTGATGTTGCAGAACACCGTGGCTAAAAAATATTATTACAGCCTCAAGACCATGGCAGATTTTAAAGGGAAAGTACTGGATAACAGTCTCTCTGGTTTGCATATGATGATCAATGATACGGAAGTGCATTTTAAACTGATCGGGGAGTTTAATGCCTACAACCTATTGGCGGTGTATGGCGCCGCAATATGCCTCGGCCAGGATAAGCAGGATGTGCTGCTACTACTGAGCAACACAGATGGCGCTGAAGGAAGATTTGATTATACCATAAGCCCTTCCGATAAGATTGTGGGGATAGTGGATTATGCCCACACGCCCGACGCGCTTATCAATGTGCTGGCCACCATCCGGAATCTCAGGCATGGCAATGAAAAAATTATCACGGTGGTGGGTTGTGGCGGAGACCGGGATAAGACCAAACGTCCCGTAATGGCAGAAGTGGCCTGCGAATACAGCGACAAAGTGATATTCACATCCGACAACCCGCGGAGTGAAGATCCTCTCGAAATCATAAAAGACATGGAGGCGGGAGTGAAAGTAGTGGCACGGAAAAAATATATCAGCATTGCCGACCGGAGGGAAGCCATCAAAACAGCAGTGAGCCTAAGTAAGAAAGAAGATATCGTACTCATTGCAGGAAAAGGGCATGAAAAATACCAGGAAATAAAAGGAATAAAAAATGATTTTGATGACAAGGCCGTGTTGAAAGAAATGTTTGAGTTGCTGGAGAAATAATAGGCGAATGTGCTAATAGGATAATGTGCTAATTAGGCAACCAGGTAAATGAGTGTATGGGCGGTGATTAAATCTGGGAACCTGTCAGGAATAAAAAATTATCAAATTAGCATATCAGCTAATTATCAAATTTTAAGAAATATGCTTTATCACTTTTTTGACTGGCTTGCAAAAGAAAACTTCAGCTTTCCTGGAAGTAGTCTTTTCCGGTTCATTAGTTTCAGGGTGATGCTGGCATTGATCCTTTCACTTGTGATCACCACAGTGTATGGTAAAAAGTTGATCAGTTATTTACAAAGGAAACAACTGGGTGAAACAGTGAGGGACCTCGGGCTGGCAGGGGAGCAACAAAAAAAGGGAACACCAACAATGGGAGGTATTATACTATTGCTGGCTATCATTATCCCAACACTCCTGCTCGCTAATCTTGACAAAGTGTATGTAAGGCTGATGTTGCTTTGCACCGTATGGATGGGTACGATTGGTTTTATAGATGACTTTCTTAAAATAAAAGCAAGGAGGATCGCTAAACTAAAAGGAATTGATTACAAAAAGACGGATGCAGATGGGCTGGCCGGAAGATTTAAAATTTTCGGACAGGTGATGTTAGGGGTAATAGTAGGTGCCACTTTATACTTTAACGAAAGTGTGGTAGTAAAAAGAGAGGTGGTTCAAACAAAGATCGGGGCTCCGATGCCTGCCAATGTTAAATACGATACCGTAACGGTTGATGGAAAACCAAGGGTGTTTACAGATGCGAAATCGGTAATTACCACCATTCCATTTGTGAAGAGCCATGAATTTAATTATGCGAAGTTATTGCCGGACAGCTGGCAGGGATACACTTACATACTGTATATACTCATCGTGATATTTATTGTGACGGCCGTTTCGAATGGTGCAAATATTACTGATGGTTTGGATGGGTTGGCAACAGGAGTGAGTGCCATTATCGGGGTAGGGTTGGGCATATTTGCCTATGTAAGTGGCAACATAGTATTTGCAGAATATTTAAATATAATGTACATACCGAACCTGGGTGAACTCAGCATTTTCATTGCTGCATTTGTTGGAGCATGTATCGGGTTTTTGTGGTATAACTCTTACCCGGCGCAGGTGTTCATGGGAGATACGGGTAGCCTTGCGTTGGGAGGAATCATTGCAGCACTGGCGATCATCGTGAGAAAAGAATTACTCATTCCTATTTTCTGCCTGGTGTTCCTGGTTGAGAACCTGAGTGTAGTAATACAGGTAACCTATTTTAAGTATACCAAACGAAAGTATGGGGAGGGCCGGCGGGTCTTTTTGATGAGCCCGCTACACCACCATTACCAGAAATTGGGTTACCATGAAAGCAAGATAGCAGTACGCTTCTGGATTGTGACCATTGTTAGTGTAGCAATGGCCATCGTGACCCTGAAGCTTCGATAAAATAGTTATTGAAAAACCCAAATAACGAAATCTGGAATGATTTCAATGTTTTTTCAATTATTAAAGATCAATGCCCTGGAAACTGAATCTGCCCGTTAAATTCTATGCTGTTGAAAAACCATTTTTAATTGAGGTTCCGCAGGAAGGAAATCTGTCCTGTAAACTCAATACTAATGAAGAACCATTTTAAAGAGAATTGACCGATGGGTATCACCTTGCCTGTTAAATTCTATGCTGTTGAAAAACCTTTTTTTATTGAGCCGGAACGGAAAAGTCTGTCCTGTAAACTCAATACTAGTGAAAAACCAATTTTTTTAAGCGAATGTTAGCAGGTAGAAATAATCACCCGTTAAATTCTATGCTTGTCGAAAAACCTTTTTATTGAGCCGGAACGGAAAAAAATCTGTCCTGTAAACTCAATACTATTGAAAAACCATTTTTTAAAAATTTTGGCAGGCACACTGCCGCAGGGACCTATTTTATTATTCAAGAACACGTATTCAGTAAAGTGAAGAAACGTATTGCTATACTCGGGGCCGCAGAAAGCGGTGTTGGTGCAGCCTTACTGGCGCAGCAAAAGGGGTATGATGTGTTTGTAAGCGATGCCGGGGTCATCAAAGAGAATTTTAAAGCAGAACTGGAACAGTCTGGTATTGCCTTCGAAGAAGGAAAACATTCGGAAGAAAAGATCCTTACCTGCGCTGAAGTTGTGAAGAGCCCGGGTATAGCAGACAGCAATGTTATTGTGAAGAAGATCCGCGCGGCGGGGATACCAGTCATTAGCGAAGTAGAGCTTGCCTACCGGTATATGGGCACTAGTCAATTGATAGCTATCACGGGAAGTAATGGGAAAACCACCACCACTTCATTGACCTATCACATTTGCAAACATGCCGGAAAGGATTGTGCAATGGTGGGTAACATAGGGTTTTCATTTGCCAGGCAGGTGGCCGCAGACCCTAAACAATTATACATCGCTGAGATCAGTTCATTCCAGTTGGATGATATCGCTGATTTCCGGCCGCATGTAGCTGTCCTGATCAATATCACCGAAGATCACCTGGACAGGTATGACAATAAAACAGAGAATTATATCAGGAGCAAATTTCGCATCATTAAGAACCAACAGGCCAATGATATTTTTATTTACAACCTGGATGATGAGACCACAATGAAAAATTTAAAAAACTATTCTGTAAAATCAATATCAGCCCCCATTACTATGAGCAAAGAATTACCACAAGGAGCGTATTTAATGAATGCAAAAATGCATTTAAAATGGAAAAATGAAGAAATGCAAATGAGTGTCGACGATTTTACATTAAAAGGAAAGCATAACCAGTATAACAGTATGGCTGCAAGTATGGCTGCAACGGCAGTAGATATCCGTAAAGAAAAAATAAGAGAGGCACTCCAGACTTTCGAGAGCCTGGAGCATAGAATGGAACCCGCCGGGGTGGTAAAAGGAGTAAGTTTTATCAATGACAGCAAAGCTACCAACGTGAATAGCACCTGGTATGCGCTGGAAAGTATGAATAATCCCGTGATACTTATTCTCGGAGGGGTAGATAAGGGTAATGATTATTCGCTCCTTACAGAACTGGTGAAGGAAAAGGTGAAAGCTATTGTGTGTATGGGTACTGAAAACCGGAAGATCCATGAAGCTTTTGGTGACATCGTTTCGTTGATGGTTAACACAGAAAATGCGCAGGAGGCAGTACAGGCAGCTTTTCATTTTGCTAACAAAGGGGACGTCGTCCTGCTTAGCCCGGCATGCGCCAGTTTCGACCTTTTTAAAAATTATGAAGACCGCGGAAACCAGTTCAAGCAAGCTGTGAAAAATTTATAATCGCATAAAAGACAAGGCAGCGCAAACGACGCTGCTTTGTGATAGCAGGAATGGCAGAGAACAAATCAATATTTAACCAGGTGTTTGGCTCATCCCAGGTGGAAGAGGCGGTGATCAATTCCCCGTTCAAGGGATTGGGCGGCGTAGATAACCTTGTGAGAAAAACAAAAGGTGACCGGGTGATTTGGGCAATTGTAATATTGCTCACGCTGGCTAGTTTGTTATTGGTCTATAGCAGCACGGGCTCATTGGCTTACCGCATGAGTAAAAGCACGGAGAGTTACCTTTTCAAGCAATTTACTTTTATTATATTAGGGTTGCTCATTATTTACTGGGCACACCGGATAAATTATACCCTCTATTCCAAAGTAGCTAAAGTGATCTTCCTGATCTCAATTCCCCTTTTGTTGTATACCTTATTTTTTGGTGTGCAACTGAATGCAGGCAGCCGTTGGATCAAACTACCTGTTTTAAATATGACCTTTCAAACATCTGATCTAGCCAAACTAGCCCTTTTTATGTATATGAGCCGGATGCTCAGCCGAAAACAGCAGGTGATCAAAGATTTTAAGAAAGGATTTTTGCCGATCATTATTCCCGTTGGTATCATTTGTTTATTGATTGCCCCTGCAAATCTTTCCACCACAGTGCTCATTGGGGGTACCAGTATTTTATTGATGTTCATAGGAAGGGTAAGTACTAAACATATCCTGGCGACCGTGGGTATTGCGTTGATCCCGCTGGTGTTGCTGGTAGGGGTTGCCGTATCCACCTACGATAAGGATGCCGGGGAGTCGAAAAAGTTGCCAGCAATGCTGGCATCCGGGCGTATTCCCACATGGATCAGCCGCATCCAGACTTTTATGTACAGCAAAAAAGGCGATGACAATGAGAAGTTATACCAGATAAACCAGGCAAAGATCGCAATAGCCAACGGCGGTTTTTTAGGTGTGGGTCCGGGCAACAGCCAGGCAAGAAATTTTTTACCACACAGTTACAGTGATTTTATTTACGCGATCATATTGGAGGAGTACGGTTTGCTGGGGGGAGCAGCGATATTATTTATTTACCTGTTGTTCTTATTACGATGTATCAGGATCTACCGGAAATGCCCTTACGCGTTTGGCGCATTCCTGGCGCTCGCACTGAGTTTTACTTTGGTGATACAGGCTATTGCAAATATGGGGGTAAATGTGAATTTATTTCCTAACACCGGTGTTACACTTCCGTTGGTAAGTATGGGAGGCAGCAGCTTTTTGTTTACCTGCCTTTCTATAGGAATTATTTTAAGTGTAGCAAGAAACGTGGAACAGCAGGAAGGGAAAGCAGACCTCATGAAAACCGCTACCCCCTGACCGCTAAAGGGTGAACTTTAAAAGGAAGTCTAAAAATACCGAATGCCTTAATTAGTGCTAAAGTAAAAGAACCGAAGAAAGAATGGCGGAATTTGAAAAAAATATTAACTCACCGGGTTCCCCCTTTAGGGGGACAGGGGGAATTATCATCGCCGGAGGCGGCACAGGTGGCCATATTTTTCCGGCAGTGGCAATAGCCCATGCAATTAAAAAGATAGCGCCTGGCACGGATATTTTATTTGTGGGAGCCAAAGGAAAAATGGAAATGGAAAAAGTGCCGCAGGCGGGGTACCCGATAAAAGGATTAGACATCGCAGGATTTAACAGGAGTTCTTTGATAAAAAATATTGGATTACCCTTTAAGCTTATCAAAAGTTTTTTCCAGGTAGCTGGGATATTTAAAAGTTTTAAGCCGGCAGCAGTTATCGGTGTTGGGGGATATTCCAGCTTCCCGGTATTACGGTATGCGCAAAGCAAGGGCATACCCACTTTTATTCACGAGAGTAATTCTTTTGCCGGCAAAAGCAATATCCTGTTAGGGAAAAAAGCCACCAGGATATTTACGGCGATCGAAGGAATGGAAAAATTTTTCCCGGCCAATAAAATTACCATATCCGGCAACCCTGTTCGACAAACTATTGCGGCGGGTGCTATTTCCAGGCAGGAGGCGCTAAAGCATTTCGGATTGGCGGAGGGAAAAAAAGTGGTGCTCAGCATCGGGGGTAGCCTGGGGGCCAAAAATATAAATGAGGCGCTGGAAAAAGATCTTGACCTTTTTGAGCAAAATGGACTTCAGCTGATCTGGCAAACAGGGAAACCTTTTAAAGATAGGGCCATAGAGAAAGCGACTGGCAAAACCAATGTTTTTGTCAGCGACTTTATCACGCAAATGGAATATGCCTATGCAGCTGCCGATATCGTGATTAGCCGTAGCGGCGCAATGGCCGTGGCGGAATTATGTATGGTAAAAAAGCCGGTGCTGTTTGTGCCTTTTCCTTTCGCCGCGGAAGATCATCAAACGGTGAATGCAAAAACTTTGGTAAATAGAGGAGCAGCACAAATGATAACTGATGCCGAAGCGTTAGAAAAGTTGGTTCCGTCTTTAATTAAACTTTCGAAAGACGAATTACAACAACAACAACTTAAAGAAAATATCGGCAGGCTCGCATTACGTGATGCGGATATGTTGATAGCCAATGAGATTGTGGAGTATTTAAAGAATAACGAATAGTGTAAAGTCCGAACCGGATCTTAACCGTTGAATATGAATAAAAGCAGCGATATATTGGACATGACTCAACTGCCTATCCAGGGGAAGGAAGGGACAGTGTCTTCAGTCTATTTTCTCGGTATCGGGGGAATAGGGATGAGCGCGCTTGCGAGATATTTTCAAAGCCGGGCAGTTAAAGTGAGTGGTTACGATAAAACACCTACGGCGCTGACCGGCCAGCTGCAAGCGGAAGGAATGTTAATTCATTTTGAAGACAATATAGACCTGGCAGATAAAGATGCGGATATAGTTGTTTACACACCGGCTATACCCACAGGGCATAAAGAATTGACCTATTTCCGGGAGAACAATTTTAACCTGATGAAAAGGAGCGAGGTATTGGGATTGATCACGAGAAGCAATTTTAATATCTGCGTGGCGGGCACCCATGGAAAGACTACGACCAGTGCAATGATAGCACATATGCTGCGGCACACGGGTTATGGTTGTAATGCATTCCTGGGAGGGATCGCAAGCAATTACAACACAAATTTCTGGAGTAGTCCTAAAAATGTATGCGTGGCCGAGGCGGATGAATATGATCGCAGTTTCCTGCAATTGACCCCGGATATTGCTGTGGTCACTTCCATGGATGCTGATCATCTGGATATTTATGGTACCGAAGAAAAAATGCAGGATGCTTTTGTAGAATTTACAAATCGTATCAAAACCGGCGGCCTGCTCATCAGCAAATCGGGCCTGGTAAGAACGACCGATTTTATTGCAAGTAACAAAATGATATACGGCGCTACTGATAAGCATGCCGATGCGCATGCCATAAATATCAGGATGGACAATGGGAGTTACCTGTTTGATGTGGTGATAAGGAATAGGACGATCAACGATGTGCGGCTTAATATGGGTGGACTCCACAATGTGGAAAATGCTGTCGCTGCAATTGCGGTGGGAAACCAACTGGAAATTGAAGAGGAAAAATTAAAAGCCGCCATAGCTTCTTTTTCAGGAGTAAAACGCAGGTTTGAATACGTGGTTAAAACAAGTGCTAAAGTGCTGATCGACGATTATGCCCATCATCCCGAAGAGTTGAGGGCACTCATCAACAGTGCAAAAGAATTATTCCCGGGCAAAAGCTGTACGGTAATTTTTCAGCCTCACCTGTACAGCCGCACAAATGACCTCGCCGATGGTTTTGCAGAAGTATTGAGCCTGGCAGATCAAACTATCCTGCTGCCCATTTACCCCGCAAGGGAGTTGCCAATGCATGGGGTGAGTAGCAAAATGATCCTGGATAAAATGGCGGGCGGGAAAAACTGTTTAATGGAAAAGGACGAACTGCTGCAATGGCTCAGGGAAAATAAAACTGAACTCCTGATCACCACTGGCGCCGGTGATATCGATGCACTGGTAGAACCTATAAAAGAAATTATCATCAACCGAAAGTGAGTAGTCGCAAATCAAATATCAGGAAAATATTACTGGGCACCATGTGGGCGGCGATAACAGTATGCGGGCTGCTGTTACTGGTAGCAGCAGTG
>JAKFCK010000414.1:0-10885 GCA_036676685.1 Chitinophagaceae bacterium
TCATTGCTGAACTCCTTCATGTTCCTGTCAAACACCTGGATAATATTTTTCCAACCGATATTTTTGAACACAATATAATTTTGCCCCACTTTGCCAAGTATTTCAAAATTTGCATCCCTGCTATTCTCCTGGTGCACCACTGAATACGTGATATTTTGAGCATTAACATAGTAACCGGAAAAGAGGCAAACAAACAGGCAACCGACGATTCTTAGTTTCATACAGACATTCATTTATATAAATTTACGCATAATTCCTATGCGGGATAATCATTGATTACCTAAAGGAAATACAAAATAAAAGGGTGAAAAGTTGTTTTAAATAATATATTTATGACATGAGTACCATACTAATTACGGGAGGGACCGGTCTTGTGGGCAAAAATCTTTCCGGCTACCTCGTCGAAAAAGGATACCAGGTTATTGTACTTACCCGTTCTCTTAAAGAAAATGAAAAAAAAACAGGCATTGAATATGCGCTGTGGGACGTAAAAAAACAAACCATTGATATTTCAGCAATTCAGAAGGCAGATTATGTCTTCCACCTGGCCGGGGCCGGAGTTGTAGATAAAAAATGGACGCCGGCATACAAAAAAGAAATACTGGAAAGCCGTACGGAGAGCAGCAAATTATTGGTAGACACATTAAAACAAAATCCACATCATGTAAAAGCTATCATCAGTTCATCCGCCATAGGATGGTACGGGGAAGACACGAGACCTGGTTTTGCCTTTACAGAATCTGACCCCGCAGATGAAGGTTTTCTTGGGCAAACCTGCCTGCAATGGGAACAAAGTATTGAGGTGGCGGAACAAACTGGCATCAGGGTTTGCAAACTCAGGACCGGTATTGTGTTAAGCAATGATGGCGGAGCACTGGAGGAATTTAAAAAACCAATTCAGTTTGGTGTTGCGGGCATACTTGGCAGCGGCAAACAAATGGTGAGTTGGATACACATAGATGATCTGTGCAGGATGTTCCTGTACGCGGCAGAAAACGAAAAAATGAATGGAAGTTACAATGCCGTGGCGCCGAATCCTGTAAATAACAAAACCCTTACCCTGCATTTGGCCAACCTGATGAAGGGGAGTTTTTACGTGCCTATGCACGTCCCTGTATTTGTGTTAAAAATGATCCTGGGCACAAGAAGCATTGAAGTGCTTAAAAGCACCACGGTCAGTTGCAGTCGTGTAAAAGATGAAGGGTTTACATTTCTATTCCCCACCATTGAAGCAGCACTGCAGCAGTTGATCAAAAAGGAAACCTAAAGATCTGCATGGATAAATCTTCTCCGGCTGAGCCATGTAAAAAGAATAAGATACAATAAAGCAAGGGTGATCACGATCCAGAAGTAATCAGTTGGCAAGGCGGATTTAGCCATCGACTTTAAAGGGTTATCGGGAAAAGTAAGCAGCCCGTCAGATGCATTCATCGGGAGATAATCTCCCATACTCCCCAGGTCAGTCCCTGTATCTATGCGTATTTTCATACTCCACACATCCAGCAACTGGGAAATAAGGTTCTCGAAACCCAGGTAAATAAAATATACACCTATGGCAAATCCTGTTCGCCTGATCCATACAGACACCAATACAGCGATCATGTTGTAAGAAAAGGCTTTAAGAAAAAAAAATCCCACATGATCAAACCCATTCAAAGAAAAATCGGTTCCGGAAACCGCGCCAAACAAAAAAGCCGTAAACAAAACCATTACCGTACTTAGGATAGCGGCGATCAATGCAAGCATGATCTTCACTTCAATGAATTGCTTCCTGCTCCAGCCATCAATTATATTTTGCCTGCTTGTTCGAAAAGTAAACTCATTAGTAATGAGAATGATCAGCAGCAATGCAGGCAGGATGAGTAAATACCCTGTCGTATAGCTGGTCGTCTGCCATGTATTGTCAAAACTGTAGGGATTAAAAATGTTCAGCAAGCCACCGGTGTTCATCTTTCCAACAACTTTTTGGTTTACGATGAATACTATATAGTTGACCAGGACAATGCCCACAATGAAAAATATTCCCAGCACCTTAAATGCGGTATAATTTTTTATTTTCAGCCATTCTATTTTTAATAAAGATTGCATAATAATTAAGGGTATTTAATTAAGCATTTGTAAGTTCAAAAAATTTGCTTTCCAGGCTTCTCTTTTTCATCTGCAGGTGGTTAAGGGTTACGCCGTTGGAAAAACAATATTGGTTAATGGCGTCCAGCCTGGCTTCGCCGTGAGCGTAAAATAATTCGATGGATCCGTTGTCCCGTAGTTTTCTCACGAAGCCTGCCATATTGGTAAGCACAAGATCCAACTGGTCGAGATTGGCTGAAGAAACTTCAACGATATCCTCGTGTACAAAGATGTCATTTACATGGCCTGAAGCCACAAGAACACCTTGCTTGAGGATGGCTACATGCGAACACACTTTTTCTACTTCGTCCAACATATGGCTCGCCATAATAATGGTTTTGCCTTCTTGCGACAATTTCTTAATAAGTGAGCGTATCTCGGCAATACCCACCGGGTCCAGCCCGTTTGTGGGTTCATCAAACACCAATACTTCAGGGTTACCCAGCAATGCTGAAGCGATCGCAAGCCGTTGTTTCATCCCGAGGGAATAAGTACTGAAAGGGGAATCTTTTCTTTGTGTAAGATTTACCATCTCCAGCACGCGATCGATATCATTCTCCCCGCGCCCTTTTATAGCAGCGGATATCCGAAGGTTTCTTACTGCTGAAAGATAGTGGTAGAAATTAGGTGTCTCCAGCAGAGTCCCGATCTGTTTCCTATGCTCATCGTTAGGTTCCTGGTCAAATAACTTGTACCCACCGGCAGAAGGTTTTAAAATACTCATTATAATGCCGAGCAACGTGGTTTTACCGCTTCCGTTCGGACCGAGAATGCCAAAAACCGCTCCCGCCGGCACATTAAAACTGATTCCCTTCAGTGCTTTTATGGACCCGTAATTTTTAGCAAGATTTTCTACCGTCAGTATGTTCATCATCGTATATTATACGATACAAGATAGCAGATTTTTATAATGCACGAAGTAAATTATATGATCGGCGGTGTTACCGTGGAAGGTGCTTTCGGTGCCAGATCGAACTAAAATTGCCGACGATTGCCCTTCCGTAATTATCAAAAGACAACTTATTTAATTTGAGGTCATCAATATCCTGTTGCAGTACCCTTCGGTGATAAGGATTCATGGTTCCCCCGATAGAAGCGGGGGCTGCATCCGGGTCGTATTGAAAATGTGGATCAACGATGGTTCCCCTTGGATACATGATACCCGGGGTGCCCGCACCTCTTATATCCAGGTGATGGGGGTGAAGCAGGCCCAGCGTGTGCCCGAACTCGTGAGCGGCAGTGGTAGAATTATTCAGGAGGTTGTCTAATTTAAAATACCCGGTGTTGCTGCCTATTCCATCAACAAAAGAAATATGGTTTTCGGAAAACTCCTCTACCCGGAAATAATTATTCAGGGGATTATCATTTTCATACACGTCGGAAGGTTTCAGTTCGTTGTGATAAGCCCCCGTGATGCTAAACAAAATATCATATCGCGTGCCCCTGATCACAACCTGGCCGTTAACGGCGTTCCACGTGCTTTTTATCTCTTCGGCCACCTGGACGGCAAGCATTTCATTGGCTGAATCACCGTATAAAATGATGTGTGCCTTTATCGTAAGCAGCAACCGGTCTTTATCTAGTTCGGCGATTCCCATAATTTCTTTTAGAAAGGGTTATCAATTAGAATATTAAAATCGTTTCTTTAACTCGCCGGGAAAGATAATTTTATTGCCGGAAGCAATTTTTCCCCGACTTATTTGTTTTATTTGTTTTTATTATCAATCTAAAACCAAAACTATGCAGGAAAAAAATTACCTGGACAACGTTTTCTATCCCTACGATTTCAGTTTCAGGATTGGCACAATTCACAATGACTTCAGTGCAAAAGATGCAACAGGTTCAACAAAAGCCTTCGTGAAACAAAAGCTTTTCAAATTTAAAGAACATGTTGAAGTTTTTTCTGACGAAAACCGTACAGAAATTTTGTACAATATCCGTGCAAATAAATGGCTGGATTTTAATACAACTTACAGTTTCACCAATGCAAAAGAGGAAAATATCGGCCGGCTGGCAAGAAAAGGCTGGCGTTCGTTATGGAAAGCAGCTTATGAGTTGTACGACGAAAAGGACCAACAGGACCTCGTGATCCAGGAAAAAAATGCATGGGTAAAAGTAATGGACGGTGTTTTAAGTGAAATTCCTATAGCAGGATTATTCAGCGGGTATTTATTTAATCCAAGTTATACAGTGAAACGCCCGGATGGTACCCTGGTGGCCACTTTTACCAAACAGCCATCTTTCTTCGGCCGCAAATTTAAGCTTACCCAGGATGCGCCTTTTGAGGCAGGGGAAGAACAGCGTATACAATTAGGGCTGATGATGATGGCGTTGCTGGAGCGGAGAAGAGGATAATTTCAAACCAGGGGTAATAAAAACCTGTAAGCTTTAAAACTCACAGGTTTTTATTACCCCGAATTTAATCAGTTTCTTAAAGGTTTTCCGGTCTTCAAAATACTTTGTATCCTTTCCAGTGTTTTCTTTTCTGCTGTAAGACTTAGAAAAGCTTCGCGTTCCAGGTCAAGCAAATATTGTTCGCTCACGAAAGATTGCTCACTCAGGTCGCCGCCACACATCACGTAAGCAAGCTTTTTCGCAACCGTTACATCATGATCCGTAGCATAATTACCTTTGTGCATACCATTGATCCCTGCATACATTGCACCCAGGCCGGTACGGCCTAACATTTTTATGTCGGTGCGCTGCACAGGCATGGTATATCCATCATCATACATATCAATGACAGCTTGTTTGGCTTCCGTTATCCTCCGGCCGGGGTTAATGCTGATTGCATCTAAGCCTTTACGATAGATCCCCAGGTCAAATGCTTCGTGGGCCGAAGTAGCCACTTTGGCGGTGGCAATATTCAGAAACCGGTTTTGTAGTGTGATGGTCTCAGGCTCGCCATTATGCATTTCATCCGCTGCCCGCAATACAAATTCTTTTGTGCCACCACCCCCGGGTATCACACCAATGCCCACTTCCACCAGGCCTGTATAAGTTTCCGCAGCGGCTACGACCTTGTCGGCATGAAGACATATTTCACAACCACCTCCCAGTGCCAGCCCATGTGGTGCCAACACCACAGGGATAGAAGAATAACGAACCCGCATCATTGTATTTTGGAACATCCTTATCGCCATATCTATTTCATCATAGTCCTGTTCGATAGCCAACATGAAGATCATTCCGACATTTGCCCCGGCACTGAAATTCTGTCCATCGTTGCCGATGACCAACCCTTTATATTTTTCTTCTGCAAGCGCGATAGATTTTTGGATGCCTTCCAACACTTCGCCCCCGATACTGCCCATTTTTGTGTACCATTCGAGCCCCAGTACATCGCCGCCTAAATGATAAGTGCGGCAGGCACTATTTTTCCAGACAGTTTCATTCGCAAAGTTTTTCATTACGATAAATGCCTCTCCACCTGGAATAGCCTTGTAATTTTTTGTGGCTATATCATAATATAAACGTTTACCATTCTCTACTTTGTAGAATGTTTTTGCGCCCGATGCAATCATTTCTTCTATCCATGGTGCAACCGTAAAACCTGCTGCCTTCATTGCCTCTGTTGTTTTGGCTACACCCAATACATCCCAGCTTTCAAATGCACCTATCTCCCAACCGAAGCCTGCCATCATAGCATCATCCACCCTGTACACTTCATCGCTGATTTCCGGAATACGGTGAGAAATGTAGGAAAACAGCGCATAATGAAACTGGCGATAAAAATCCCCTGCCTTATCAGTGCCGGCCACCAGCACTTTTAAGCGACCGGGCAAGTCTTCAATGGCTTTGGCAGCATCCAGCGTGGCAAATTTTGGCTTTTTGCGCGGTTCATATTCGAGGGTTTGAAGGTTTAGTACCTGGATATCTTTAGCACCATCTGCACCGGTTACTTTCTTAAAAAATCCCTGCCCGGTTTTATCTCCAAGCCAGTTTTTTTCTGTCATGCCGTTTAACCAGCCCTGTATATTAAAGTAAGCCCTTGCTTCATCCTGCGGGCAGTTTTCTGCAACACCTTTGGCCACTTTCACCAGTGTATCAATACCCACCACGTCTGCCGTGCGGAACGTTGCAGATTTTGGCCTGCCTATAACCGGCCCCGTTAGTGCATCAATCTCATCTATGCTCAGCTGCAACTTCTCCATCGTATTCATGATGGCCATCATACCAAAGACACCGATCCTGTTGGCGATAAATGCAGGGGTATCTTTGGCAAGCACCGTGGTCTTACCAAGAAAAAGGTCTCCATAGTTCATTAAAAAATTGACGACCTCCGGGTCTGTATGTGGAGTAGGAATGATCTCCAACAATCGTAGATACCTTGGCGGATTAAAAAAATGCGTACCGCAAAAATGTTTCTTAAAATCATCACTTCTGCCGTCGGCCATCATATGGATAGGAATGCCTGAAGTATTGGAAGTAATAAGTGTACCGGGCTTACGATATTTTTCGACCTCGGTGAATACGGATTGTTTGATATCCAGTCTTTCTACAACAACTTCTATGATCCAGTCCACACCTGCCACATCTTTCATGTTGTCAGTAAAGTTACCCGTAGTTATTTTTTTAATAACGTCTTTATGAAATACCGGAGATGGATTGGATTTGATGGCCGCCGTTAGCGCGTCGTTTACCACTTTATTTTTTTCGGCTTGTTTGGCATCTGCGGGCAGATCTTTCGGCTGGATATCCAGCAGCAGGACCTGCAGCCCTATCCCTGCAAAATGACAGGCTATACGGCTGCCCATTACTCCACTTCCTAAAACGGCGACTTTTTTTATAGTACGTTTACCCATGATTATAAGCGTTTTAAACCAGCTGTTTAAAATTTAGTTAGTTAAACAACTATTTTCACAATCCGAAGGTAGTATTTTTAAATTATGCGGAAAATAAAAAAACTCCGGGGTTACCCCTGGAGTTTTTGCTTGAATGATCCCCCAAAAAAATACTTTATTCTACGAAAAATTCATTCCCGGCAGAACTGATGTAGCCCCATTTGCCGGCAAATGTTTTTACCATCAGGTACCTCGTGCCATTTACCAGTTTGATATCGCTATATTTCGGAGCAATGGTGGTATTGTCAGCAAAATAATAACCGCGCAGGTTGTCATTCCCTGTAAGAATAAACCCGCCTGCACCATCGTATACAATATCTGAATATCCGTTGGCAATGATCAATTTATTGTCAATATCCTTCACATACGTTTTACCATCTTTTTTAATGATCACATAATCTTTATTATCTATACCCCGCACTGAAATTACTCTCGAATTTTCGGGTGCTATTTTCACCTGGCCTGCCTGGTCCAAAATACCGTACAGTCCTCCTTTGTTTACCTCCAGGTATGGTGTGCCCGTGCGGACAACCCGGATGCTGTCATATTCAAAAGGAACGACTGTTTCAAATTTAGTATTAAACACACCATAGCGGTTACCCTTGAGCGCTATGTAATAGGTTTCGCCGTTATCGCCGATTTTATAGTCATCCACGATTTTGTCAAATAACCCGTTGTTATTGGGCACACTGTAATTTTTTTGTGTGACGACGGTCTGCACAGGAATGTTATTTTCCGGAACCGAGTTTTCAGCTATTGCAGGGCACTGGGGCATTGTTGCACCTTTTGTATTGATACATATTTCATAGCCATTCGCCTGGAGCGAAGCCCCGGCAAACAGTACGGAGTCGCCGCCTTCTTTACCAACTTTAGGCATAAAGCCTTTCCTGAACGATTTTGCAACCGTATACCTGGCAGGTATGATCATTTTTCCTGCCTTATTGATATAACCATATTTGGCACCGCTTTTTACAGCAGCATATCCTTCGGAAAACCAGTTTGCTTCTTGATATTTAGGCGTAATCACAACTTTGCCATCAGGATTGGCATATCCCCACTTATCTCCCTGCCTGTAGGGCACCAGGGACATATCTATCTGTTGGGAAAATCCCTGGATCACCGTCACCATTAGAACCACCAAAAACCAAATCTGCTTTTTCATAAATTGAAAGTTTGTTCCCGTATCACTTTGCAAAGGCTTTACCAAACTTACGGCCACCATCTTATCTTGGGAACAGAATAACTTTTACACCCGCATCTTGCAGGAGCATGTTGTTAAAAACGTTGGCTACAGGACTCATTCCCGCATTGTCTGTCCAGGTGAGTAAAGGGTAATTGGGGAAATAATTCTTCAAAGCGGGATACTGGAAATAATAGCCTGAAAGTGCCGATACCGGATATGCATGAATCATTTTATCAATATGATCCAGTTGTTGCAGCAAATCCTTTTTCGATATCCGGTAGGGATTAAAGAAGGGAACATAATAACTGGTAAAAAAGTTACTGTCACAAAAGGGTCGCAGGTATTGCGGAGAGGATGATTCGATGATCACCCTGTTTTGAAGGGTATAAGTTTTTCTTAAAGCTAAAAGATACTTTAATGCCGGTTGCACATTAGAGGCAGAAAGGTTTTTGAAATCAAGCCAAATCGAAGCGGTCAGCAGCCTTGAGTTATAAACGTTCATGATAGCGGCCAGGTCGAGTGCAGAATAACGGGCCGAGTCGTGATAAACTTCAAAGCGGTTTTTTGCAGTATCAAAATATATATCTACCTCAAACCCCGAAACACTGCTGTCCAGTTCATTGACTTGTTCAAGCGTGTTAATTGCCTTTCTCCATGTTTTCTGTTTTGATAACAGCGGCTGGTTGCAGCGGGGTATTGACACGATATTCCGTTTCTCTATAATCTTCCCGGGTAGCAGAACCCGGGTCATGCCCCTATGCCACAACATGTCCCCTAAAACCAGGCCCAGCAGGAAAAGCACCGACACCGTATATTTGTTGGCAAGAATACTTTTTATCTTCATTTAACGGATGACCATTTTGTTTTTTAAACCCACTGCTGCTAAAGAGAAGATTGCTTTATTATTTTTATTAAAGCTACTCATTTTAGGGTGCCTGTTAAAAAGTATCTTCTTTATTTATAACTACAAAATTTCCCGCGGATGGGATATACATACTTCGGCGGACCTCCTGGGAATAACGAAGTGGTCCCTGCTTTATGATGCATTGTGCATTGCGATTATCCTGCTTCCATTATTTGTGATCTTATTTGCAGGGGGAAAATATTTATCGCATAAGCTGGCCCAGGTCATAATAGGCGGCATGTTTAGCGTTGCCCTTAGCGTGTTGATCTCCCTGAACATCATCGATATCTTTTATTACCGTTTTCATCTGCAGAGGGCGGATGCAGATCTATTATATGTTTTGAGAAACCCGCTTGATGCCAGGATGGGAACAATCCTGCTTGGTATCACAGGATTATTATTTGTGATAATTACAGTCACTGTTGTGTATAACCATATTACCAGGATCATACAATCAAGAACACCCGCAAACCGGTTTTTATTAACGATCACCATCCTCGTTCTTTTCCTCGTATCGTTTTTTATCACCGGCACAAAAAAGATCCTGCCCACTTTTCCCCTTACTAAGCTAAGCCCAGTACAATTACCATTGGTTCAAAATTCATTTCACAGTTTCGTGTATTCATTATATCGCAGCGATGAAACGATGTTGCCGGACAGGATATACATGTCAACTGCACAACAGGATTCACTTTTTTCCATTCATAAAAAAAACGATACAGTTTCCCCGGCTAAAAATATCGTGCTCTTTATTATGGAGAGTGTGCCCCTGGACTTTTTTGATACCAATAGTCCTTACAAAGTTTCCATGCCCTTTTTAGACAGCATTATAGGTAAGAGTACCTTTTATGATAACGCATTTAGTTATTCGTATAGCTCGAATAAGGGTATCACGGCGATATTGTCAGGACTGCCAACCATCACGGATATTCCGCTATACCATTCCAATTATACTTCTATCCCGCGGGTATCCATCGGATCGGCCTTAAAAAAAAGGAATTATAGCTCAGCTTTTTTTATAGGGGACAATTATGATGACTTCGGTTTCGCCAAGTGCAGCCGATGGCTGGGCATAGAGCAGTATTATTCTATGGAGAGTATTCCCGGGTACAGGCAAATGGAAAAACACAGCATGGGGCTACATGATGAATATGTACTGGATTTTATGCAAAAAAAACTCCGCGGGATGCAACAACCTTTTTTTGCCATCCAGTATAACGTTTCTACGCACTACCCTAACGATATTCCTTCATCATTTGCTAAAACGCATCCGGCACTGAAGGGGACAGCACAGATGAAAACGATGTTATATTATGATGAATGTATCCGGCAGTTTTTTAAGACAGCGTCGGAACAACCCTGGTATGCAAACAGTGTTTTTATTTTCTGTTCAGATCATTGGGCTCAGCCACATTCCAACAATATCAAAATAGATGAGGTAGAAAGTTTTAGAATCCCCTTATTTATCTATGAGCCCGGCAATGAAGTTGATTCCGTTATCACATCGCCCGTGAGCCAGTTTGATATTGCCAATACCATCTTACATTATGGTGGCATACGTGACTCTATTTTGAGTTACGGTACAAACCTGAAGGATACGTTATTACTTCCCGGCCGGACTATTTTTACAAAAACCAATTCCGCGATCTACCAGGCAATCAACGAAAAGTATGTGCTGGGATTTAATGCTATGGAAGGGAAAGCGGTTTATTGTTATGCATATAAAAAAGATCCGGAGAAAAAGATTAACCTCCTGCTAAAACCGATCAACCCGGAGATTATAAGAATCACCTTAGAGATGAAAGCCTTTTTACAAACTGCGGCCCG
>JAKFCK010000415.1:0-3858 GCA_036676685.1 Chitinophagaceae bacterium
GGGTTACCTCGGAAGAAAATGAGTTCAACTGATCCACCATCGTGTTGATGGTATTTTTTAATTCAAGGATCTCTCCTTTTACATCCACCGTGATCTTCTTGGAAAGATCACCCTTCGCCACGGCCGTTGTTACTTCGGCAATATTTCTTACCTGGGCCGTAAGGTTACTACCCATCTGGTTTACAGAATCTGTCAGATCTTTCCATACACCTGCCACGCCTTTTACTTTTGCCTGGCCTCCCAGTTTACCCTCCGAGCCCACTTCACGTGCCACACGGGTTACCTCCATAGAAAACAGGTTCAACTGCTTCACCATGTCGTTTACCTCTTTTGCAATGCGGGAAAACTCTCCCTGCAAAGTATGTCCGCCAATTTCCAATGGCATTTCCTGGCTCAGGTTACCT
Organism: Chitinophagaceae bacterium; assembly: GCA_036676685.1. GTDB lineage: Bacteria > Bacteroidota > Bacteroidia > Chitinophagales > Chitinophagaceae > Ferruginibacter. Next base: position 405 of record JAKFCK010000415.1, read on the forward strand.
TTTGCCACGGAACTGATTACATGCGCAATTTCGATGGTGGGATGCACAAGATCTGATATCAGGGTATTGAGTGAATCCACACCAGTACTCCACCCGCCTTTGGCGCTGGGCACTTCAATACGCTGGGTAAGTTTACCCTGTTTACCAATCGTATTTCCGGCGCGGGTGAACTCAAGCATCATTTTTTCGTTCAGCGAAATGATCTCATTGAGCGTATCGCATATCTTACCACTCACCCCCACCTGGTCGATAGGCATTCGCACGCTAAAGTTGCCGTTTCTTACCTCGGTAAGCACATGCAAAAGATCGCTGCCATTCAGGTCATTTGTGTACAATTGGGAAAGGTTTGGAGAAACAGCCGGGGCTAATTTTTTTTTACGGGATGTGCCGTTAGAGGTTTTGGGAATGCGGGTAAGTTCTGCTGCAGAGTTCCCGTTCGAGGGATTTTGCGGTTTATTTTTGTTGGCCATAAGGCAGTTTTTACTGTTCGAAAATACGGGACAGGTCCTGTGTTGGCATTACAGAAAATTGTATTGATTTTTTATACCACCTGGGAATAAACATTAATTAGGTAGAATTTTGTTCACACATTTAATGCCAATATAAATATGGCCCTTAATCATTCCTGGATTGGCTGCTTTTCTGTAAGAAGGCTGGTTTGCTCCAGGACAGCATTCTTTTTGAAGGTTATAATAAAGGACGTACCGATATGTAACTTAGAGTTCACTTCAATAAAGGCATTATGAGAACGAATAATATTCAGGGTAGACGATAATCCAAGCCCCATCCCGCTTGGTTTGGAAGTGTAATAGGGTTCAAAGAGTTTTACAATATTCTCTTCACTGATGCCCGTGCCATTGTCGCTGATAATTACCCTGTAATTCAGTTGGTCCTCGTCTACCAACAGTTCCAGGCGCCCCACATCCTCATTCATGGCTTCTATAGCATTGATGATAATATTGAGGAAAGCAATTTTTAGTTTATTAAAATCTCCCATGATCAGGGCCTCGTTACACTTATAATTTACATCCAGGGTGATCCTTTTTAATTTGATCCTATCCAGTGCCGCCGCAATGCTCTCGTCTAAAACAGACTGCAGAAGGGTTTTTTCCAATACTATTTCCGTAGGCCTGGATGAATCAAGCAATTCTGTGATGAGGGAGCTGATCCTTTTGCTATTCCGGTTGATGATATCTAGATAGATCTTGGGCTCGTCCAATTGAATTTCCGGCACAAGCTGTTCCAGCGAAAGATAAATATTATTCAATGGGTTTCTTACTTCATGGGCCAGGGTGCGCACTAATCTTTGTGTGGCGCTGAGTTTTTCTGATTGCAAGGTGGCTTTCTCAGACTTTTTGAGATTGGTAATATCATGTATTACACCCTGCATATATATACTTCCTTTAGAATCTGTCTGGCGGGATACCGATAAAATACAGTTGATCTTTTCTTTGCTTTTGGTAAGCAGGTCAAGTTCTTTGTCTGTGACCTCACCATGCAGCATTAATTGACTTTTGATATATGCTTTATCCTCGTTATTTTCCATCAACTCATAAAGGCTAAGCTCAAGCAATTCTTCTTTACAGTACTCAGAAAGGCTGGTGGTGGCAGGATTCACATCTTTAAATACCAGGTTCTCATCTGCGATAAATACCGAATCCTTTGATTTCTCAAAAAGGCTCCTGAATTTTTGTTCATTGGAGCGGAGGGCCTTGATAAACTCATAACGCCCTAATGCATAACGGATACATCGTTCCAGTTTTTCAGTAGTGAGCTCGCTTTTGATGAGGTAATCTACCGCTCCCACCTGCATAGCCATGATATCGATCTCGTTACTGCCCTTCCCGGTAAGCAGGATCATCGGCTCCTCGCATTTGTTTTCCAGGGCGTCCTTGATCAGGTCCAACCCATTTTTTGCACCCAGGCGAAAGTCTACAAAATAAATATCATGCCTGCTGCTGCAGATCTTTCCCAGGGCCTCTCGGTAGGAAGGACACCATTCAATATTAAAGGAATAACCATTATCAATATTTTTGATATACTCGCTGGTAATAAAAAAATCATCCTCATCATCGTCAATGATCAGTATGTTCAAGGGAATTTTAGCTGGTGCCGGGTTATTCATCTTTAAGTTCACTATTTATGCAAAATTAAATATCATGCGATATTTTAAAGGTTGAAATGTTACAATTCCCGCGCCCTTTTGATAAAATCGCTTAAAATAATTTTCACCAGGAATCACGGGCAATAAAAATACAGGAATTTCTTTGGCGATCAGGCCTAAACAGGTGTAAAATAATGGGAACCTGCCATAAAAGTTTCCACAGGAGACCGTGCTTGATTTTCACCACTTCATGGCCTGCACAATGTTCCCCCGGAACCTGTGACGGTATTTTTTTACATTTGCCCTCAAGACCTACTTTTATGTATACTCCCGATCAAACGAGAAAACTCCAGGAAACCTCGTTAAAATGGCTGTCCCAAAAAGAAAATGATGCAGCAGCGAAACATTTGGACGAATTAAAAAAAGTACTTCGTTTTCATGAATACCGCTATTATGTGATGGCCGATCCGCTCATTAGTGATAGCGAATATGATACACTATTTAAACAACTGGAAGACCTGGAAGCCAAACACCCGGAACTGATCACAAAGGATTCCCCCACGCAACGGGTGGGTCCCGGGCTGATCCGGGATTTTCCGAAAACACGCCATCTCGTTCCTATGCTCTCCCTGGAGAATTCTTACAATGCAGAAGACCTGATGGATTGGGACAGGAAGGCCCGGGCATTAAGTGGGCTGGAAACTGTGGAATATTGTGCCGAACCAAAATTTGACGGGGCCAGCGTGTCCCTGATATATGAAGATGATGTTCTAGCAAAAGGTATCACCCGTGGGGATGGGGAAACCGGGGATGATATAACACCCAATATCAAACAAATCAGGTCTTTGCCGCTGGCCGCTGAGTTCAGCAGGTATGGCATTCAGCAAATCGAGATCAGGGGTGAAATATTGTTGAATAAAAACAATTTTAAGAAATATAATAATGCTTTAATAGAGGAAGGTCTTCCACCCCTGGCCAATCCCCGGAATGCAGCTGCAGGAAGCTTACGGATAAAAGATTCAAAAGAAGTAGGAAGGCGAAACCTGGAAGCATTTTTATACCATGTAAGTTATATGGCAGAACTGCCGGCGAAAAGCAAAAATGAAAAAGAAGATAGTACAAACAAACCGACAACCCATTCCGGGATGCTGGAGATGTTGTGGAACCTCGGGTTCAGGAGCCCTGTAAAGGAAATGACTGTGGTGAAAGGCATTAAAGGGATCATCGATTTCGTGGAAGGCTTTGAGGCCAAAAGAGATGAACTGCCCTACGAGATAGATGGGATAGTGATCAAAGTGAATGACCTTGCGTTGCAGGAAAAACTCGGGATGACATCCCATCACCCGCGAT
>JAKFCK010000416.1:0-5425 GCA_036676685.1 Chitinophagaceae bacterium
AATTATTCTTCCGAAAAAAATCGCATTCATAAATAACTTGGCTCCACCCAACCAGAACGCCCGGAAGTTGGGGTTGTCTGCAATATTGATAACCCGTCCGCCTCCTACCGTATTTACAATAACAGCCGCAGAATTTTTAATAGCGTCCGCGTTTTCTTTACTCACCCATCCGCTTTGCAAAGGTTTACTACCATAATAAAAGGGAGTAGCATAAGGGTTCTTACTTTTTTCCATAAACACTTTGTTGGCTTTAAACAAACTGATCGTTTTTTGATTATAGCCATAGGCGAGTGGATGGGTGAGGTCTGCTGCCGCACCGAAGATAGCGCCGTTCATTTGTTGCGCCCCCTCTACCTGTTCTCTTTCTACGTATGCTAATCGCTGCGAACTGTCCACGGGTGATTTTATCCTTTTCAGGGAAACATTATTGATCCCGTTCTGTGCTGCCCACGCCACTGCATCCTCCTCCAGGATCAGCACGCCACCGGCCAACACCCAGGCCCTTAATTTTTCCCTGTTCAGGTCCGGGTAGGTACCGGACACCATAATAATGGTATTGTATTTTGAGAGATCAGCCCTGTTAAATACCGGTATTTCCAGGTGGGTCGAAGGAATGTTCATCCGTTGATCGAGCAGGTGCCACACTTCGCCGGCGTCAAGCGCACTTACACCCGTTCCGGTAATCATGGCGATCGATGGTTGCACAAGCGGCAGGAATTTCCGGCTGCCGAGGTCAATCCCGCTACTTGCAAAGCCACTTTCTATTGCATAGATCTGCAGCCCGTTTCTGCGGGCGACGTCACTGAGCAGGCTATAAATTTTATCTTCCGGCATGGTTTGCATCTTTACAGGAACGAGGATACTGCCATAGCCGAATTGCCTGGCCCCGCCAGCGGTATTGATCTCCACTTTATTCGACGCCACTTTTGTGATGAGGCCCGCCTGTTGTAATTCATACAAAACTCTCGGGGCATAAAACTCGTCCCACTCAAATAAATAGGCATATGCGGATTGCCGGCCTACCACTTCCCCGCGGGGCATAGTGACGGAATCGAGTTTTTTGCCCGTATTTATATTGGTTATTTCCCGGTAAGGCAATCCAAAAGCCAGGGGCATGGTCCAGCTGGTGATATCATAAAAAAGACTGTCGGCAAAAACCAATTGTTTATCAAAGATGCCCCTGATCAATCCCTGTTGTGGCTGGTTAAGCGAAACGGTATAAGCGGCCCCTTTCGTAAAGTCGGCATCCGTATCACCGGCGTATTCTTTCACTTCAATGCCATGGCGCTGCAGCATTTCAATAAAAAGAAAGGTTTTTGTTTTGTCATTTTTATCGCCAAATACATAGCCGTTGTTTGCTGAGGAATTGGAGGCTTTGTAAAAATCCCTTTGAAAAGCCAGGAATTCTTTGCGCAGTGCCACGGCCCCTTCCAGCGTGGAGAGGGCGGTAACAAACTGGTTTTTGATGGTAGCCGGGAACCGTAATATCCCGTTACTGGTTTGCTGGGCATGGCCACGGCTGCTGCCTTGCTCAAATAAAATGCCTATGGCCCCATTGATATCCGGGAACGTAGATCCTTTGCCATAATAAAAATCATCATAATTTTCCTTGCTGAAATAAAGGGACCCTATTTTATCCAAAGCTTTAGCGTGGTAGGCGCCCAGTTTGGCCGTGAGCTCCTGGTTTTTTTTCGGCGTCAGGGGATTTACGCGGGAGGGCACGCCGGGTTGAAAAAAGAAACTGGCATTACTTTCCTGCTCGTGGTGGTCGGTGAGTATATTCGGTTTCCAGCGATGGTAAAGGTTTACCCTGTTCCGGCTTTCCGGGTGCACAGCCGGTAACCAGTCCCGGTTAAGGTCAAACCAGTAATGGTTGAAGCGGCCGCCCGGCCAAACTTCGTTAAACTCCCTGCTGGCCGGGTCGGTCACCAGGTTTTTACTTTTATGCTGGTTGGCCCAGGTAGAAAATCTTTGCAGGCCATCGGGGTTGAACGAGGGGTCCAAAAGGATGACCGTATTTTCCAGCATTTCGTCTATTTCTTTTCCCTGCGCTGCTGCCAGATGATAGGCCGTAAGCAAAGCCGCGTTACTGCCGCTGGCTTCGTTGCCGTGAATGGAGTGGCCGATGTATACCACGATGGGCATATTGCTGATGTCTGCTGAGGCAGCTTTTAACGGATCGGATAAAACGAGGTGTTGCCGGCGGATCTCTTCCAACCTTGCATGATTTGTTTTGGAGGTGAAAATGAGTAACACCTGCGGGCGGCTTTCATAGCTGAAACCCATCGTTTCCATTTTGATACGGTCCGGCACAGCAGCAGCCAGGGCAAACATGTAATTTACCAGGCGGTCGTGCGTAACGTGCCATTCCCCCACTTCATGGTGAATGATGGCTTTGGGTTCCGGCACAGCCTTATTATAACTCACACCAGTGGGCAGGTAGTAACTCGTCTCCTGGGCCAGGATGCGCCCAGCAGAAAGACATAGGAAAAGACACAGCACATTTTTAAACATAAGCAGGTTTTATAAGCTATTAAGGTAAGTAATGATGTTGAGAAACAACCAAACCGGGGAGCGTATGCCCGGTAACACAATATTAAGCGCCTCAAAACCGTATAATACCGGGAAGACCTGCGCTAAGATTGGCATGGTTTTTCCAAATTGAACAATATGAATTTCAACCATATGAAAAAATTGTTACTCCTTGTAACCGCAGTCACTTTTTCTCTTGCTGGTTTGGCACAGGTAAAGGGCAAAGGCAAAGGACAGGCGAATAACCAGGGTAAGCAGGGTGCGGGTAAAGTAAAAACCAATCCCGGGCAGGGCCAGGGAAAATCAGCGGGAAATGGAAAGACTGATCCGCAGTTTAACCAGCGGGTGTGGGCCGGTACCAATGATGGCAATGGCGGCAAAGGACCACTAGCTTCCAAAAACCAACCTGCCAAAGTACGCGAAGCATTTTACCGCGATTATCCCAATGCCGGGAATGTGGTTTGGAACAAATACCGGGGTGACTGGACGGCCACATTCGGTTCCGGTATGTTTGGGAGCCGCACTGCAGTATACCATGCTAACGGGCAACGAAAAGATACCCGCAGTGTTATTAATAACGACCAGTTACCTGGAGGTAGCACGGTCTGGGAAAGGATCTTTAATCGGGACCGGGTAACACCCGCCACTGAAGTGATACAGGTAGAACGCCCTGGCATCATAGACAGGATATTTCGTGTAGGTTCTCTGGGTAATACTACTGCGAGGTACCTGTTTTACAATGCCAGTGGTCAACAGGTTCAGTACGATTATTAAGTATATATAAAAAACAAAAGCTGCGTTTTTGTCGCGCAGCTTTTGATAAAGTTCTTTGGTCCGGCGTTCAATTTTTGTTTTTTTAACACGGACGTGACTTAACCGAAAGGAGAGTTTTTTACCTTTACATAAATCAGTGAATAATGAAAATCAAGACTTCTACTATTGTTGGATTAGCCGCTTTAGGTATTGTCGTGGCGGCTTTTGTGCTTGCCAATAAAAAAGGCAGGAAAAACAGGCTTACCCAAATTGCCGATGAAGGCTATGAAACGGCCCACGATATGCTTTATCCAAATAGTTTTAAAGGATCAAAGGAATTAAGGTATGGACCGGTTTTACCAAATTAAGATTTGGTTACCGGTATATTTATTTAAATATATCATTCAAAAGACCTGCAAGCCTCACCCCGCCTTTCAATAATTGCTCATCGAGGATCTTAATGTATTTGAAATTGTAGGCATAACCCAGTTTATCCTCTGGTCCCTTTACATCTCCATAAATTTTTTCTGCATGCTGGTAACTTTGGTAAAACCAATGGCTCATGGGTTCCTGCTGCCAGGTTTTTCGCTGTTCCTTTGTACTGAAATTTATTGCGGCAGTATATTCTGTGTAGCTAAGCTGTTGAAAATTGACAAGCACTTCATCCCACACCTGGTGAAGATTGTAGGGATCATTAAACCATAACACGCGGATCTTATTTCCCCCAAGGTCATCTACCCGGCCCACGTGCATAGGTTGGTGAATATCACCTACCAGGTGAATAAGTATCCTGAGATATAGTTGTTTATCCGGCAGGGAAAGGTTGCCATTTTTTAACTCCTTCACCAGGAAATTGATTTTAGTGTAGGCGTTGGTGGCAGTATCCGCTTCCAGGGTGGCAATCATCGCGGCCTGCGACAATCCTCCTTTAATATTTACATAATGCCAGTTGGATAAATACCGGTACGCATTATCAGATTTAATAAAGTCCATCCAGTTGCTGCTCATGGCCACTGACTCATTTCCAAGGATCGCGGCGATTGATTTTTTTGTTTTTTTAGTGAGGTAACTATCGGCTACCTGGCCCACGATACGATGCCCGAGCACACCCCAGGCCATCGTGTGAACCGGTAAGTATAAACATAACATGAACGCCAATAAAATTTGATACACTTTTTTCATACAAGACATTTTTTTAAACATAACGGATTCTGACCGTCTAATAATTAAATTTGACCGATTACTCATTTCTGATTAGAGACTAACTGTATATGCCGCATATTTGTTTCACAAACAGAAAAAAAAAGCGTGCTAAAACCAAAAGCTGACATCTTTCGTAATTAGGTTCACGCAAAAACATAAATAATTGGTTAACCAGGAATACCTGGATACCTCAACTCGGTTTTTCATAGGATATTGGATTTTAAAACAGGGCTGGATCTCTATCCTGGCCCTTTTTTTATTTTTTAACCCTTCTCCTGGTATGCTATTTCGCCAGCATTCCATCCACCTTCCATTGTTTGATCACGTTTATTGTACTGTCACTTAATTTGGGCCGCTTAAACGGCATGTACCCTTTTTCGCCGGGTTTCATGGAGATCCTCTCAATAATGGGATCGATATTGGCCATCACCGCTTCGAAGTTATCTAAAGCAAGTTTGTTCCCACCTTTGGCAGGAATATGACAGGGACTACATTTTTCTGTGACCAATTGCTGCACATTAGCTTCGTAAGTCAATAGCGGTACTTTTGCCGTTTTACGGGAAGCAGAGCAATAAGAAAAAACTGTAATGGAAGTAATGATAAGCGCTACCAGGGAAAACCTTTTCATAATTTAATAAGGGGATTTTATTGAGGTTACAAATTATTGAAATAAACCCAGCTCCTGAAATTTTGATTTTTTCCAAAAGATTCCAGTTTTCTATTGGTCCTTTAATTGCATAACTTATTAAACAGGCTTACATTTATATAGCTGATAAAATAAACAGGATGAAAACACTTTATTTGGTTCGCCATGCAAAAAGCAGCTGGGGAGATTTTACTACCCCTGATTTTGACCGGCCTCTAAACGAGAGAGGCAAAAAAGATGCACCCGTGATGGCTGAAAGGCTTAAAATTAAAAGACCTGCTATAAGCGTTT
>JAKFCK010000417.1:0-3371 GCA_036676685.1 Chitinophagaceae bacterium
ATTAGATATTCAAGCTGTGCTCACCTCGGTTGTTTTTTAATAACTACTGGCATTGTCGAAGTGATTCGAGCTACACTAAAATTGAATAGTTACTCAAAACAAATATTGCCCCGCTTCCCTGGTGGGTCAACATGCAGGAATAAATACAACCAATAAGAATATTATGGGTGGGTCAACATGCAAGAATGGTGGGTCTACATCACCAGGACAAACACCTGGAATACCCCCGAGCAACTATTAGTATATTCTTTTCATGCGGGTTAAGCTGTACACCCCTCTCGTCTGCTGTTTTGCAAAAAGCAGGAGATCATTTTTCGGCATAAATGAGGCAAAAACCGGTAAAATCCGCTGAAAACACCCCAAATAACGGGAAAACAGGCAGGAAAGCCCCTTAACTTTTGTAACAATTTTTCCGGTTTACCAAAAAACGGTTACAACTTTTACCTGCGACTGCAGTTGTAACCAAAAATGGAGCGGCGAAAAAAACGGTTACAAACTTTTCATCATAATTTATGCAGAAAAGCAGCGATTTCGGCGAAAAATAAAGCAAAAAGAGGCATTTATTGCAAAAAACAGGTAAAAGGCCAGCAGGCGTTTCGACAACTTTTGGAGTTTTCCCCGCTTCTTCTTTGTTGAAAGAGCCCGTGAACTGTTTTTATTTTTCATAGAACCGGGGAAGGTATCTTCGGGGTTGGCCGCCCCCGACAAATCGGGGCAGGCGCACTACTACGGTGGCGGCACCAGCTACCTATCGCGGCTACCAGGCGGGCACATAGCGACAATCCCTGGGGGCGAAGAAGTGGAAATGAAAACTGTATATTGCATCACACATATTTGCCTTTCAACCAACCTATTATGATGAGATACATTTTTTTACTTTCCGCTATTGCCTCCACACTTTTTGCAGGAGCGCAAAACGTGGGTATTGGCACCAGCACACCTGCCGCTAAACTGGATGTTATTGGCAGCATTAAAATAACCGACGGTACAGAAGGCGCCGATAAAATATTAACCTCCGGCAACAACGGGCTGGCTACCTGGGCCACGCCTCCGCCACCACCCTTTTTTTCCTTTAGCACTGATCAAAGCGTCAGCAACGGTAATTTTGTTGGGCTGGGCTCTGCCAGCTCAGTTTTTATCAGGAATACGATCGTGGTACCTTACAATTGCACGCTCAGTTCCATTGTCCTTTCCACGAGGATGCAGTTGATCCCAGGTCCCGTGATGGCCACAGTATGGGTGCAGAGACCGCCTGGTCCGCCCATTGCAACCACGTTGTCTGTCCTGGTTCCCGAATTTAATTACTTCGCCACAACATACGGGGCTGTCCCTTTGATCATGGGCGACCTGGTTTCTGTACAGGTGACAACAGGATCAGGTTTGGCATCTGGTGTAGCTATAAGTGTAACCTATAAATAAGCATAAAAGTGCGGAGGTTTTAGCCGCGTTGGCCCGTGCCGGCCTGGGGTTCTCGTTTACCCCGCAGCATTACCCCTGCCCCGATTTTTTCCTATCGTGTGGACACATTTTCTGCCCTTCCTGTAGTTGGTGTATTGCGGAGCCAGCCTTTCCGCCGGGCGACGCCGCTGCAGGTGTTTTTCACCTGCAGCATCCAACCGGAAGAGGTAACTGTTATCCTTCTGCCCTTCCTGGAGTTGGCGTATTGCGGAGCCAGCCTTTCCGCCGGGGGATGCCGCTGCAGGTGTTTTTCACCAGCAGCATCCAAGCTTGCATGAGGGTTGGCAAATATTTAAATGTGTCCATACGATAAGATTTTTTCGGGGCGGCCAGCCGCGATAAGCGAACTCGAAAAGTTTCTTCGCAATTGTTTAATGTAGTAAGCAAAGATTGTGCTCTTCAATTCGCAGTTGGCAATTCCGAAGATGCCCAGCCCCGGTATTAGCACTACCAGGGTTATGTGCAGCCTTGCTGGTACAGCTTATTTTTTTTGCTTAAAAAAATATTCTTTGTATGTTGATTGATCCGGTGAACCATAAGTTAGTTGTATTGAACGTTTGCCACCCAATGTAAAAAGTACAGAACTGAAAGTAAAGCCACCGCCATTTTCTTCAAATGACCTGCAAACAGGATTTTTCACATCATCTTTTGAACGCAGCGTTGACTTTATTACATCAGCTGAAATAGCTGAAGCTTGTTCAGACAATCTTTGATTCAATGCAGCATAACGCACTACACTGTTTGCTTTTTTTATCATGCCGGCTACAACTTCCTGGTGATAGACCTTATACCATTCTTTTACATCATGATTGGCCAATGCATGATTGGTATGAAATACGATATTGTTCTCCGCGGGTCTTGGCATAAAGCGGATCACCTGGTTGCTTGATGCTTCAAAATCATAAACACTGTCTTGTATGCCAAGAATATAGTTTTGGCCGGATGCATGTTTAACTGTTTTCAAAAATTGCAAAGCCTCCCTTCCATTTTTTTTACTTAAAACGCCCCGGATAATGAAGGCAACCGGCAAACCATCTGTAGCTGCCTGCAATTCCATCAAAGTATTCATACATAGCCCTATTCCACTACCGTTCATTCCATTTAAGGCAACCAAGCCGGCACAACTAAGAATATATTGTTCAGGTTCCCGTTTTGTAGCTTCCAGGTGAAACAATACCTGGTAGCCATGCATATAATTTTCCAGGTCCATATTTTGCGCGATATAGGCAGGGTGATTAGCTGTAGCTGCAACACCAATTCCACTACAATGGTGATTGGCCGAATTAGCTTGCTTATCCAGGTAAACCCAAAACTCATCCACGAGTTGAAACGCAAATACATCTTCAAATGTTTGACCAGAGCCATCTGCGATCCCTTTCAATTCATGCATAATACCCGGAACATATTTTTGGGTAATGGGTACAAAGTTGGTTGAATTTTTAAACGCCTTTAACGTTGAATCAGGATCCCCTTTTACCGCTGAACGGATATTTAATTTCCATTTGGCAAATACCTCCCCTATTTCCTTTTTTAATATTGTGCCGTGTTGTAATCCCCTGTTATAATCCGTTCCACTTAACTCTACCACAGGCACATCTTTATTTACCGCAGTGCCGGTTTTAACCGATGATTGTCCAAATAAGTTTGTATGAGATGAATAGAGCAGTCCCATACAAAGTAGTATTAAAGAAAAAATTGGAAGTCTATAGGAGTCTTTTTTGTATCCCATAATAATTTTTTAAGTGATTAATACAATTCACAGGTATTGTACAGGGTTTGCCGAAGCGGTAGTATGAGTTGTTTCGGCCCGAAAATCTGCTGATTAAACGGCTGGTTGAAGATAAGTCGTAAAGTTGGATGTTATGTCTGTAAAAACCTAACAACGTAGCAGGAAACCTTTAGCGTTGCGCAAC
>JAKFCK010000418.1:0-14066 GCA_036676685.1 Chitinophagaceae bacterium
ATAATCGTAGCCGCCGGGCAGTTGCATGATGAAATCGTGCATCCCGATAAGTTTTGCTGCCTGTATCACCTGCTCTACCGGGATCGCCGGGTTCCGGAGTGTTACATTATCCATAACCGAACCGCTGAAGAGGAAAACGTCCTGCAGCACCACCCCTATCTTGCTCCTCAGGTACCCTAATTCATAGTCTTCGATATTCACCCCGTCCAGTAGTACTGCGCCCTTGTTTACCCGGTAAAGCCTGTTGATCAGGCTGATAATGGAAGTTTTACCGCTGCCGGTATGCCCCACGATGGCAAGGGTTTGGCCGGCAGCAAGCGTAAATGACACATTTTTTAATACATACTGATCGGGAATGTAAGCAAACGAAACCTGTTCAAAAGTTAGATCACCCCTGATACCTGCAGGCCGGAGCACACCGCTGTTCACCGTGCTGTCTTCATTATCCAGTACTTTAAAGACACGTTCGCTGGCGATCATTCCCATTTGCAGCACATTAAATTTATCAGCCAATACCCGCAACGGACGGAATAAAAGGTTGAGGCAAAGAATAAAAGCGGTGATAATACCACCCACGTCCTGGGCCTGGGCCGCAGATACCATCATGGCATTCCGTGCCGCCCACCACACCAGCAGGCCGATAGAAAGGGCCGATACCAATTCCACCACGGGAAAAAACACGGAGTAGGCAAAAATCGCTTTGATATTGGCACCCCGGTGCTGCTGGTTAATGGTCTCAAAATGTTTTTGCTCTCTTTTTTCAGCAGCAAATGCCTGCACCAACGCCATACCGGTAATATGCTCCTGCACAAAAGCGTTGAGGGCTGCCACCGCATTGCGTACTTTGATAAAAGATTTATTCACACTTTCTTTAAAAAAGTAAGTGGCCACGATCATAAAAGGAAAAGGCGACAGGCAAACAAGGGTAACCCGCCAGTCTACCCAAAACATATACGTGAGAATGGAAATGATAGATAAGAGGTCGGCGATAATGGGGATCAGTCCGTCGCTGAAAATATCATTTACGGACTCGATATCATTTATAGTGCGGGTGGTGAGGGTGCCAATTGGGGTTTTATCAAACTGGGATAAGTTCAGGTGCACGATCTTCTGGTATGTGCTTACCCGCATATCCTTTACCACGCTCTGGCCCAGGGAAGCAGTGCTGAAGGTGAAATAAAACCGGGCCACGGTTTCTATCAGCAACAACAGGATCTGGATGATGGTCACTTCAATGATAAAACCGCCGGGGCCGTCGATAAACCATGCCGCAGCTTCCTGGCTCAACCCTTTGTTGATCGTGAGTTGAATGAGCAGGGGCCTAAGGGGAGCCATGGCCGCCAATAGTATAGAAAGCACCAGTGAGCCGTAGAATTTTTTCCGGTAGGGCTTCGCAAAGGCAAAAACCCTCTTTAGCAGCTTAATTTTTGGTTGTTTTGGAGCCTCAGTAGCCATACTCATAAAAACAAAGTTAACGAGGTTGTTGGCAGCAAAGAATGATTAGTTTAAGCTGTCGCCGGTTTCTGTTTTCTTTTTATATGCCTTAATAAATATGGCGCCGAGATTCCGGTAAGGTGGCACATAATCGTCCCAGCTTTCCCGGATGGCCATGCTCGGATCGTTGGAGAATAATTTCGTAAGGGACTGCCACATTTTTTGCCAGGACAATACAGGCTCTGATATGAATGTCTGATTCATATAATTCAGGATCGGCCTGTTGATATCTCCCGCGCCGATCTCTTTGGTAGACACGATGTGCGCATCGGGGGACACCTCCAGGATCTGGTTCAGGTTCTGGTAACCCCCGCAGGAACCCAATACCACAATTTTTGCATTCCCCGGCATGCGGCTAATGGTGCCCGGCAGCCAATAACTATGGCCACGGTGCACAACCACAGACGGGTGCATATCCTGTGATCTTAAGTACGCAGCCAGGTGCACCTGCGCAGAATCATCCAGGTTAGCGTCATAATCAAGCGGGCGGTTAGCATAAACAAATACCTTTCCCTTCAGGGATTCTATTTCCACCCATTCTTTTTTGTAAGTCACCTTCCAGTCCCTGGCAGGAAAAGAATTGACAAAAGGCGGAAAAAACGCTTTTCCATCTTCATCGCCGTAAAAAAATACCTGCTGCACCACGCGCCCTTTCTCATCCTGCAATTCTTTGTTGCTGATCTCGTAAATAGACGGAATGCCTACCGTTTCCGTGAGGTCGATTTTATTGGTGGTATCTGCAGAAAGGAAAATGATCTTTAGTAAACCATAGATAAGGCTACCACGGGAATTATTTTCATTAATACTTTTCGCCTCGTTTTGTTGCACATATCCCAGGATAGTGGAAAGTAGCTTTTTGTCATTAATACTGCTGTAGGAATCTGCCACATCCACGGCATCTTCCAGGTTCCCGGTCTTATCCAGGTTCGCTACAAACGCCTTCATCAGTATTTCTGATTTATCGCCGGGCATGGTCTTTAAAAAAGTATCCAGTTTATTAAAGTTAGCGGCCATTTTAATAAACTTTTTAAAGAAATCGAAATGTACATTTTGCAGCAGGGAATCACCCCGGGGTTGCGTACCCATGAGTTGAAGCATCCGGTTAAAACTGTGTTTGTAGCTGGAAGTATAAATATCTGCTTCCCCCATGATCATCATGTAGTACAGTTCGGTAGGTGTAAGCGGCTGAATTGCTCTCATCCTCACCGAAAGATTGGTAAGGTCATGCAGCTCGTTGATCGGTTTAATAAAATGCTGGATAGCTTTACCCTTCAACATTTCCCGAAGGCCATTGGCGCCATACATGGCAATGGGCGTATCGCGGGCAGGTGGTGCCATCCGCTTAAAATATTCGATCTCTGTTTTTACCAGCAGCCGGAAGTATCCTATACTGTCGTAGCCTTTTTCCCCGTCACCGACATACTGTTTAATATTTTCAATGCTGTTTTTCCCTGACAACAAATCGTCCAGGAATGGAAAATAAAAAAGTGCATTGGGCGTTTCGCTCAGCTGCACTACCGTTTTCACCATGGAATTGGTATTGCGGTGAATGAGTTTTCCTTCCGGAGAAGTATGGGACTGCGCAAAGGAATATAACTGAACCGGGTTATTTCTTGCTGCCACCACAACCAGGCTATCCGCAAAAGAAGTATTTACATAAGGGCGTATGGTCTTGAATATTTTGTCCGGGTTGAGTTGGGAGAATTTCAGGTAAACGACCTCATCAGCTGCTGCAAATTCTTTATTGCCCGGAAACAGGTTGACAACAATCCGGGCCACGGGGTAAGCCGCCGAATGAATAGGGGGAAGAATGGACTTGCCTTCAGCCACAGCTTTCATCACCTGGTCGAAAGTGGACACCAGTTCGGGCAGGTCCACAGGTTTGATCTCCTTATTTCTCCAGGCAGCCCGGAATGACTTGAGGAGATTTTCAATCAACCTGATGTTACGAACCTTATCATTGCTGGAAGTGATGGCGGGGTTGGTCTCTACCCAGGTCTGCAACTCGTCTACTTTCCTGAAAAGCGCATCAGTAACCTGGAGATTGATCTCATCGTTTTTCTGGATGTGAAGAAAATTATCTGCCTTGCCATCCGCCTTATCTATAAGGGTTTGTTCGGTATTGACTTTATCGTGAAAACCCTGCCTTGCAACAGGAATGGTAACGGTATCCTCTCCCATGGCCGAGGCCCCCAAACCGCAATACAATAAACAGGAGAGTAAAATTAAATGCTTCATAAAGTCCTTTTCTTGTGCAAAGATGATGCAATTTTAGGTTTTAGCTATAAACCGCCCTGCAATAATAAAGAATGATACCCTTTCTGCTTAACAATTTGATAATATTATAACGATGATTTAACGCATGTTTGCATCAATATGTTAAAGTACTTTTGCGCAACAATTTTATTATGGCTGCTACCAAGAAGATCCTGATTGCTGATGATGAACCCGATATCCTCGAGATCATACAGTACAACCTGCAACAGGAAGGCTATGAAGTGATCACCGCTAAAAATGGTGACGAAGCCATCGACATAGCAAAAAAAACTGCTCCCGATCTTATTATCCTTGATATCATGATGCCGGGCAAAAACGGGATTGAAGTGTGTAATATTCTCCGCACGATGCCGGGGTTCCGGGATACCCTGATCATTTTCCTTTCTGCCATGAGTGATGAAACCACCGAGATCAAAGGCCTGGAAACCGGCGCCGATGACTACCTCACTAAACCCATAAGCCCCAAGGTGCTGCTGAGTAAAGTGAACGCGCTCTTCCGCAGGCTGCATAAGGATAACGCCACTACCATTAAGGTAGGAGACATGGAAATAGACCGTGAAAAATACATGGTGACCCTGGATGGCCAGGATATCATCCTGGCAAGAAAGGAATTTGAACTGCTCGCCCTACTGGCCTCCAAACCCGGGAAGGTATTCCTGCGGAACGAGATCCTGGACCAGATATGGGGCACGGAAGTGATCGTAGGTGACAGAACGATAGACGTACACATCCGTAAAATCAGGCAGAAGCTGGACCGGGATTGTATCACCACGGTAAAGGGAGTGGGGTATAAGTTTGAGATGTGAATGGGTGAATGGGTGAATGGGTGAATGGGTGAATAGGTGAATAGGTGAATAGTGAGTGGTGAAATCAACGAACTTTTACTGTGCATGGAAGCACATTCTTTTGAGACCTTTACGTAAAATCGGCTTCCTTCCCCCCTTCGGTGTTTTAGCCAGGTATAGCCCTTAACTTTGCTTTGTCCGGGCTGTTTACCTGGATGATTTTTCAGAACCGCCGGTAGCCGAAAACCCAATGATTTCAACAAAAAACTTTTCGCCGCAGCAACTGGCTGCATTAACAGCGCTGGCACTTTCTGTGCCCATTACCCTTGGCATATTTATTTTTAAACCGGTTTGGTGGATTGCCGCACTGTCTTTTGTAGTGATCTACCTCGGCAGTTTCGGGCTGATCCTGTACACCCTGCAGACCTTTATTTACCGGAAAATAAAACTGATCTACAAACTCATTTACCAGACCAAGGCAAGCAAAAAGGAAGAATTTTATTACAAGAATATACTGCCACAGAAAAGCATAGACGAAGTGAGAGAGGATGTGGAATCCTGGGCCATGCAGCGCAAAGCCGAGATAGAGATCCTGCAGAAAAACGAGGTATTCCGGAAGGAATTCCTGCAGAATGTGAGCCACGAACTCAAGACGCCCATTTTTGCCATACAGGGTTACGTGGATACTTTACTGGGGGGGGCCATTCACAATGATGCGGTGAATGTAAAATTCCTCCAAAGCACTTCCAGGAATGTAGACCGGTTAGTGAACCTGCTCGTGGACCTGGACGAAATAACCAAACTGGAAAGCGGGCAGCAGGCCATTCAGCCCGTTAATTTCATAATCCAGGACCTGTACCGGGAAGTGGTAGATTCCCTGCTCATCAAATGCAAGGAAAAAAATATCAGGTGTACCACAAAAAAAGGATGCGAGGTACCTCTAACCGTTTTTGCTGATAAAGAAAAAATACGCCAGGTATTGATCAACCTTGTGGATAACAGCATTAAATACGGCAGTTATGATGGCACAGTGGAAGCCAGCTTTTATAACGTAGATGGCAGGAATGTATTGATCGAGATCAGCGATGACGGTTACGGGATCAATGAAGAACACCTACCGCGTATATTCGAGCGTTTTTACAGAACAGATCTTGCCCGCAGCCGCAAAGAAGGGGGCAGTGGTTTAGGGCTGGCCATTTGTAAACACATCATCGAAGCACACGGGCAAACGATCCACGTGCGCAGCAAAGTAGATGTGGGGACGACGATAGGTTTTAGTTTGCCGGCGAAGAGTGATTAGGTGAATAGTGAATAGTGAATGGTGAATGGAGAATGGAGAATGGTGAATGGTGAAATTCGGAAAGTGTTTGCATTATCTGCCAGGCCGCACCTTTAGAAGCTTTGCCTATTGACCTATTGACTTATTGACCATTGACCTATTGACTTATTGGCCCATTGCCTATTGACCTATTGCCATTGCCTATTGACTTATTGACCTATTGACCTATTGCCCGTTGCCTTGTTTCCACCTTCACCCCCTTCACCTCCTTCTGCATACTCCTCATCAGCTTCTTTTGCGCAGCCCTATAAAACCTGGCCTTCGCTTTTTTTGTTTCGATCTGCGTCTCAAGGTTAAGCTGGGCCGGTATACCATTTTTATCCAGCCTTTCGAGGGTGATCACCTTTTGGCACTCCAGCCATTGACGATCTTTAACCGATTCTTTACCGCCCGGAAGCGAGGCCAGCAATTGGTCAACAGTGCTCATCCAGTGCTCAGCTTCGGCTACGGTTTTCATCATTTTGTCAAGCTGCCCTTTAAGTCTTTTCGCCTGGGAATCGAGATCTGCAGCCTCGTCCAACATCGATTTGGCAAGCTGGCTGTATTGGTCGCGTGATTCTTCTTTCATTTTCGTCAATGAAGGACTGTGAAGGTTAGCCTTTCCAGGCGACAGGTGCGCGTTCAGCAGTTTTGTCATCTTAAGGGATGCCGCGGGTTTCAATTGCCTGGTTCCGTGACGCCCTGTTTTTGTCATGCTGAGCAGGGTAACAGACACACCAAGATAGATCGCCAGGTCCTGCTGGCTTACCGGGAGGGGACTAAGGCGTTTATAACTTTTCATTGTAAATTCTTTTTTGTAAATAAAAATTAATTTACAAAAAATAATTTACAAAAAATAAAATTCAGGTACCGCAGGTGAAAAAGCCCTGTTATACTAAAAACAGCCCTCCATCCGAATGGGCGGGAACGGAAAACGCAAAGAGCCGTGAAAGTATATGTATAGTTTCAACGCTTTAGCAATAATCAGCATAGGCCCCAGCGGTGCAACAGTACAGGCCATAAAAAAAAGCAGACCTGCTACCAGCCCTGCTTTAAAACTATAATTTGCAATTGAGAGATACAAATTTCCGCATTATCCACTCCTTTGCCAATAAATCCCGGTTACCAAATCATTAAATGAAAAGTTGCCGGTGAAATTTGAAGGCACAGTAGGACTGCTATAAAATAAAAAGACCAGCGATAAGAATAACGCTGGTTCAAGCATGATTAAAACCTGCTATTTGCTTAAGGAAAAATGTGATTTAAATACCTTTTGATATGGCTGCAAGAAACGATGAATAATGAGCATTACAGCGCTGCAGGGGTTAACTAATTATTATTAAAATTCAGTGAAGTGCAGGAAAATAATATGGGAAATGGCAATGTTTAATGCCGGGGCTCATAAACATAAGCCACCTGGTACGCGATATTGTTTAATTCAGGCATTAATTTCCCGATGGGTAATTCCAGGCGTTGCGGAGTAGGCTCACACACAGAAAATTTTCTGCCATTATAAACCACGGGCGTGCCCACCACTTTTTTCAATTCAATGGCAAGGGTGATATGGGCGGGGTATACCAGTACGATCATCGGCAGATCATATAATTCTTTTACGAGGTAGTAAAACAAACCCACCCTGTCATCACAATCACTGAAATCATTCATCAGGGTTTGTTCCGGCGAAAGGCGTTTTTCTACGCCAAAATTCTGTTCATCATTTTCATACATAAACGCATGGCGCGTAAAATTCATCAGGTAATCAATGCCCTGTTGCTGCTTCATCTTGCTCACCCGCCTCCTTAGCAATGGAATAAGGGACCCATAAGTAACCCGGCTAAGGGGGATATTAAAATACGATTCAAAATCTACAGAAGGATAATTGCTGAACATGGTTGCCATCTGCGGGTTCAGCCTGATGTTAAACCGGTCTTCAATATCACGATATTTAAAGACCAGTTGTTTTTCATCGAATTGGTTGGTTTTGAAATCAGGGATTTGTTTAACCTTATAGGAAAAAGTTTTTACGGCCCCGGGTACGGTTACATCCACTTTAAAAAGCTGGTCTTTTACAAAATCAATTTTTTCAAAATCATGAATATTCAGGCAAACGTATTGTTTCCCTTCCTTCTCGAATAAAGGAATGTCGTAAATATTGTCATCGCTTTGCACGTAAAAAAGCAATTTGTCTTTTGCAAAAGCCAATTGTGCATTATAACCACATTGGGTGAGCAGGAACCATTTATAAAGCGTATACCTTTCATAGTCCACTGCCTTGGGACTCAGCTGCTGTGCCGTTCTCCTGATCAGTTGGTAAAATAGCCAGTCATCTAACTGCTCTTTTCTTTTGTAAGCAAGCAATGCATTCACTATTGTCTGAAAACCGGTTTGCGCAATATCGTTGTAAAACTGTTTTACGGCTTCTTCATTCACCGGCCGCTGCAGGGGCACCTGCACATCGGAGTAATTTTCTATATTGATGGTATCACCAAAATAACCTACCTGCAAAACTTGTTGGGGAAGCTGGCCTACGGATCGGAGGCTAAAAAAGCAAATTAATCCGGCAAACGATAATATGGTTACATAGATCTTCACACTTTATTGAGGCACAATAAAGGTAACGATTGGTAACAATTATTTAATATTAAATCTTTGGAGGGTAAGGATTTAAGCCTTAAGGCATGATAAAAATGTGTAAGCCAGGCTTATATGTGCCCCGGGAGCCTATAATTCTTTTGCTTCCCGCTTAAACGTACTCAACCTTTTGGATAAAGCGCTGCTTATTTGCCCATAGTAGAACCTGCCGTCTTTAATGATATATACAAAACTGCAGCCGGAACTGTAATCAGCAAAGTAGATGGTCTGGAACACTTTCCCCCTGCTGTAACACCAGATCTTACCTTCACTCCTGCAGGGTTGTACTTTTTCCTGTCCCTTTGTGTGGCCTTCCAGGTTTTTCAGTACAAAATTGATCTTCCTTATGTCGCCCGTGGAATATTGGGTGTAGAACCTGGTGTAGCGCAAAGAATCGGTGCCAAGCGGGTCCTTATAAAAAACAAATACAAGGCTATCGGCAGTCAACAATCTCGGATCAAGTTGTATAATTGAGGAACCTTCCGCAGCATGTTCACTTGCGCCGGGCAGGGACGCAGCATCTTTTTGCCGGCCTTGTTCACAGGCCAACAACAGTACCGATAAACTTAAAATAAAAAAAGCCGCTTTCATAAAATGTATTGTAAAAAGCCGCTTACAAAGTAAGCGGCTATAAATGGATTGATCAGTAATGATCAATAATTATTTGTTTTTGGTGTAAAGCTTGTCCAGCCCTGGGCCCAGTTGGTAGTACCCACCGCGCCGGCATAGGTAGTACTGGTAAATCCACTCAACCCTACAAAACTTGCTGCACCTGCAGCCGTGGCCGGGCTTCCTGCTTTTGGCGCAAAATTGGGTGCTGCCAGGTTAAACGGGTTCTCCAGCATGATATCATTTGCTGCAGTATAAGTTTTACAACTATCTACTCCTTCAGCTTTCGTTTTCACTCCTGCCGCATTGATCAGGCTGGTGCTGGAAACTTTATAAGGCTCCGCAACGGCGTGTACCAAATTGTGACGGAAAGCAGAACGGCCATCAATATAAGACTGTGCAGTGGAATCACTTTCAAACTGGAAACCGCCTTTCTGGTAGCCCATCAAAATAGAATTGCGCAAAACAAAATGGGTAGACCTGCGCCAGCGTGTATTAAAGTTATGGTTAGCCGCAGTATTGGCTGCTGCATTGGGACCACAAAAAGTAAAGTTGCTCAGTTGGGGACGTGTGCGGGGAGCAGCTACGGTACCTGATCCATCATTGTCACACTCAATACCGTTGCCTGCATCACCACCATCTACAAACTGGGGGTCACGAAGCGAAATACCAAACTGGAGACGACCGGTGAAACCGAAGTCAAAATCAAAATCATCATCTGCTGTTGCAAATGCGATAAGGTTTTTTGGATTTACGGTACCTCCGAAAAATTCATACGCATCATCATTACCGTAAGATACCTGGATGTTCTCCAGAATTGTGCCGCTACCCACGCCACCGCAGGTTAACCCGTTGATCTCCGAATTGGGATCTGCTGCAATACCAGCAAATTCGATCCTTACATATCTTAAGATACCACTGTTGTCGGCCACAACGGATCCGCCATAACCGCTGTTGATACCGCCTTCAATGATCGGTTCGGTAGAACGGTTGGTAGGTGCATTACCCAGCAGCACGATGCCACCCCAATCGCCGGGAGCGCGTGTGCCCGCAGATCTTCCCGAGGTAAATACGATAGGCTCTGTTGCAGTTCCTTCAGCAAACAAACGGCTGTTCCTTTCCACGATCAGCGCACCTTTTTGTATGGTATCACTCACGATCACGGAACCCGCCGCAAAACGAAGGGTAGCCCTGTCCGTTACGAACACATATCCTTTTAATGTGTATTTTCCTTTAGGTAGTTCCACCACCTTATCAATATTGCCGGTAAGAATTTTTGTAGCAATGATCTGCTCCTGCAAAGTACCACCACCGGTATTGGTCCCCCCGGTATTATTTGTTGAATCATCAACATTTACTTTAAGACAGCCCGTTACCATTGTTGCAGATAAGGCCATTAAAGCGAGCATTTTTTTCATATACATCTTTGTTGTTTGTGAGTTACTATTTTCTTTGATTGCGGGTGATATTATTTTAAACTGAAATTATAATTGAATCCAAGGGTGATGGTAGTGCCTGGCTTGTAACTGCTGAAATATTTATCAACGGTTTGATTGTATGTTTTTTTATCATCCCTGTTTTCATAAGTAGCAAATGACTGGCCCAGGATATCACTCACGGTAAGCCTTACTTCTCCTTTGCTCTTCAAAACTTTCTGGCTCACCTGGAAATCTACCAGGTCCCTCGGCTTTTCATAAATGTCCCCGAAGTCATCATTCCCCACAAGGGCAAGCCTCTCCCCTATCCTGTTGTAGAGTAGGGAGATGTTAGTCCCTTTGCTGCCATCATACTGAAAGCCGGCATTAACCAGGTAAGGAGACTGGCCTTGCAGCGGGCGTGTGGAGGCTGGTAATTTGTTACCTGCCGGATCAGTGTTACCGAGGCTTACTTCAGAGAAAATAACAGAGACGTTACCATTGAAGTAAAGTTTGCTGAAAAAACTTTCTTCGGTGGACGAAAGGAATGCAAGGTTTTTCCGGAATTCTGCTTCCACACCATACAGGCTGGCTTTCTCCGCGTTCTGGAACTGGTATTGCCTGCGGGTAGCCACGCTTGCACTGTTCAAACGTAATTCGATCGGATCCGTAAAATTCTTGTAAAAAACACCGAAGGATAATAACTCACCCCCTTTCGGGTAAAATTCATACCGGAAGTCTGCATTAATAATGCTGCTTCTTTTCAATGTATCGTTACCTGCTATAGAAGCTATCTGTTCAAAATCAAAAAAGGTAAAGTTGGCTATCTCCCTGAATTCCGGCCTGGCAACAGTCCTTGAGGCTGCTATACGGTAATTGGTCTTTTTATTAGGGCTGTAAGTAAAATTCATGGAAGGTAAAAAGTCGAGCTTGTCAGAATTTACCACCTGTGCTTTGTCAGTACCTTGTTTATTGGATTTCAGGAACTGCTCAAAATATTCAAACCTGGTGCCCCATACGAGCCTGATCTTATCGCTGAGTTTATTATCCAGCATCACGTAACCGGCACTGAGCGCAGAAATACCGTAGTACCTATCCTGCGGGTTCTGAAGGTCGGTATTGATCATAAATCCGCCTTCCCGGATATTTCCCGGTTGAAAGATCTCGTTGTAAGGCAAGGTATTTAATGCTGCATCTGTCGGTTCGGAATAACCGAAAATGAATGCTTTAAAATCCCGTACCCTCACAGTGGCAGCGCCACCAACTTTAAGCATCTGCTTATATGATCCTACCTGGAATGGCATACTCAACGAGGCATTGTATCCATATGATTTATCATTCAGTTCACTGAAAAAACGGTTAGTATTATTACCCCTTAAATTGATCCGGAAAGGCTCATTCACCCCTACTGATTTACCATAGGTCTGCACCCTCAGGTCTGGCTGGGATTTATCATTCAATGCAAAATTCAGGTTCCAGTTAAATTTAATTGCTTTAAAAGGCAACTCATGAGAACCTTCCAATTGAGTGGAGTATAAACTGCGTTGATTTAAAACGGAAGACCTCAGCGAAACATCCTGCAGGTTCTCGGTATTTACACCTGTGCGGGTGTAATAATTATCTTCCAGTAATTGATTAAAGAGATTTTTAAAAGCGATCTTATTTTTCTTATAGGTCCAGGCGAGGTTTAAGATACCGCCCGCATTTACGCTGTATTTATTTTGCCTGTCGGCATAATCAAAAAAGTACTGGCTGTTAGCACCTTTTTCAAACAAGGTTTTAGATGCGTCGTACACCAGTTTTGATTTCCGGTAGGTCACCCCCAGGATTGATCCAAATGCGCCGCCATTTTTAAAACGTTTCACATTAGACCAGGTAAGGTTGTATTGCTGAATTGGTGTTGCAGTAGAACTCACTTCATTGTATGCCTTGTTGTCAAATGACCTGGCAACAGCCTCTTTTTCTGCGGCAGGCAGAGCAGAATAGGCCAGGTACTTTTTTGGATAGGCAGAAGGAAGTTGCCTTTCACTGAAACCAAGCCACTCATTTGGCCCTCTTTCATTACTCACAAAATCGTCAAAAACGGATTGCGTATTAAAGCCAAGTGCCATCCCCAGGATCAGTTCATTTTTTGTAGGTATATCTTTTGTCTGTATCTGCACAAGGCCGCCTGCAAATTCGCCGGTAAGATCTGGTGTAGCAGTTTTGTTGATGATAATATTATCGATCAGGGAAGAAGGGATCACATCGAATGAGAACGCCTTTTTATCCGGCTCGCTGCTTGGCAGCGCGGCACCATTGATAAAGGCTGAATTATACCTGTCGCTCAGGCCACGAACGATCACAAATTTGTTATCCTGTATAGATGTGCCGCTTACCCTGCGCAACACCTCACCGGTATTTTTATCCGGCGTGCGGCGGATAAAGTCTGCAGCAAGCCCGCTGGAAAGGGAGGTATTATTTTTCTGGAAGGTAAGCAGTGCATTGGTATTTTCCTGGCGCCTGGAAGTGGCTACTACAGTAACCCCGGTCAGGTCAGCTTTGGCATTGTCTTCCATGACTACCTCCAAATAATTATTACTGAGGTTTTGTGTCACTTCTATATCCGTGATATGTTTTGGTTTATACCCGGCATTGGAGATCGTGATACTGTATTTTTTACCAATCGAAAGTGTTACTTCAAATATACCTTCGGCATTGCTGGTGAACTGTTTGGAGAGCTCATTGACCCTGATGGTCGCACCCGGTAAAACTTCATTTTTGTTGTTTAAAACCTTTCCTGAAAATTGAAGATCCTGTGCTTGTATTCCCAGGCTTAAAATGAGGGAGAAAAACCCGGATAAAACAAGTATTTTTTTAACCATAATCTGCTTTGTGTTTTGTGGCACAAAGAGACGAGTGTTATGTTACGCCAAAGTGAAGGGAATGTTACGCTACTATTACGCCTGTGTTAAGCGAATGTTACCAGTGGGTAAATTTGTATTACAGTAACGCCTAGTGAGTCCCGGGGTTTCCTGCCCGGAAACGGCCTGGAGAGCATCAGAATTATTGCCCGGCTTTTTCACCCGGCGGGGGCCTGGAGGAACAGTTTTTTTATAAGGGAGCGATGAGTGGAGATTAAAAATTCACCTGGGCCTGTATTCTCAACAGGTTTCCCGATTGTTTGTTTTCCTGTTTTCCGAAGTCTTCGTATCGACGGTCAGCAATGGTGTACATCATCACCAATTCAAATTCCTTTAGGGGCTGCCATTCAACGCCTACCTCTAGGTCGTTTACGTTATAGCTTCGTGCATCTTTTTCATGTTTCTTACCTCCTTCGTAATATTGATACCTTGCAAACGGGATGAGAATTTTATTGTTGATTTTGGTCATATAATTTAAAGTGACATACCCACCTTTCAGGGATTGAACTTCTATGGAATCTGTAAGCTTGTTAAATTCCGGGCCGTTACCGATATTATATTCGGCCTGTATGCCGAACGGCTTCGGGTACAATACAAAAGTTGCAGCAACTCTTTCATCTACATAATTACGATC
>JAKFCK010000419.1:0-9558 GCA_036676685.1 Chitinophagaceae bacterium
ACATCGGATGGCAAATATGCCACTGTATACAATCCTTCCGAGTTTCGCTGGCCACTGGCGCTGAGTGTAAGCGACGACGGATTGAATTATAAAAACCTTTTGCTTGTAAATGGCGAAATTACGGCAATGCGTTACGGAGGTGCCTACAAAAGCTACGGGCCCCAGTATGTTCGTGGTATCCAGGAAATGGATGGAACGCCTCCGGGCGGCAATATGTGGGTGACCTACAGCATGAACAAGGAAGATATGTGGGTGAGCAAAGTACCTGTACCGGTTAAAGAAAAAATAACTTCAAACGTTTCTGATGTTTTCAGTGAAAAAAAAGAGGGAGAGGAATTGAACGAGTGGAACCTTTACAGCCCGCTATGGTGTAACATCTCTGTCCAAAAACAATCGCAGGAAAGAGTAATGGCATTAAAAGACAGCGATCCTTTTGATTATGCGAAAGCGGAGCGGATCTTCCCTTCTTCTCAAAAAGTGAGGATAGAGTTTGCAGTTACAGCCTTGCAGGAAAATCATGGTACGTTACAGGTGGAGCTGGTTGATGCCAAAGGTACAGCCTGCCTGCGTCTTGTGTTTGATTCCACCGGAACGATATTAACCAAACAAGGATACCGCAATAAATCATTGGGCAAATACCTGCCTGGCAGACAGAACACCATTACACTTGAACTGAATACTATAACAAGATTCTATACTGTGAGCATCAACGGTGGCAATCCTTCTAATAACCTGGTTTTTGCGCCTGTAGCAAATGTTGAAAGAGTCGTTTTCAGAACCGGGGCTGTACGTCGTTTTCCAAATGCGGATACGCCAACAGACCAGGATTATGATTTGCCGGGGGCTGAAACACGGGACAGGGAAGCGATTTATCACATCCATTATCTTAAAACAACTAATTTATAATAACATGGCTGCAAAAGCAACATTAGGCGTCATCATCGGCAACAGGGATTTTTTTCCTGACAAACTGGTGGCAGAAGCGAAACTGGATGTGAATGCTTTATTTGAAAAGCTCAATATCAATGGCATCATGCTCACGGAGGCTGATTCAAAACTAGGTGGTGTGGAAACCTTTAAGGAAGCGCAACGTTGTGCTGACCTGTTTAAAAAACATGCTGCAGAAATTTCGGGGGTATTGGTTCTCCTGCCGAATTTCGGGGATGAAAAAGGTGTGGCTGAAACCTTAAAGCTGGCTAATTTGAATGTGCCGGTATTGATACAGGCTTACCCGGATGAGCTGAGCAAAATGGATGTAGTAAACCGCAGAGACAGCTGGTGCGGTAAAATATCTGTTTGCAACAATCTATACCAGTTCGGCATAAAATATACGCTCACAGAGAAACATGTAGTGCATCCATCCGATGAAAGTTTTATAGCAGACCTGGAAAACTTTATAGCTGTTTGCCGTGTAGTGAAAGGCCTGCGGAATGCTCGCATCGGAGCAGTGGGGGCGAGGCCGGGCGCATTCAATACCGTTCGGTATAGTGAGAAGATCTTGCAGCGCAACGGTATTTCCGTCACCACCGTAGATTTATCTGAGATACTTGGAAATGCAAATAAGCTAACAGCAGACGATCAAATCGTAAAAGAGAAACTTGATAAAATTCATGCATATACCAATACAGGCTTAACTCCGCCAGACAAGCTGGTACAAATAGCCAAACTGGATGTGGTGTTGGCAGATTTTGTAGAAGAGAATGCGTTAGATGCAACCGCCATTCAATGCTGGACCTCGCTGCAACAAAACTACGGTTGCAATGTGTGCACCAGCATGAGTATGATGAGCGAGAACATGCTCCCCAGTGCATGCGAGGTAGATGTAACGGGCACACTCACGATGTATGCGATGCAACTCGCCAGCGGCTCACCTTCGGCGTTAGTAGACTGGAACAACAACTATGCGGCGGATGAGGACAAATGTGTATTGTTTCATTGCGGCAACTGGGCGAAATCCTTTTTGCCGGACATTAAAATGAGTACAGCTCCCATCCTGGGAACGACGGTTGGTACAGAAAATACGTACGGCGCACTGGACGGGCGTACACCTGCTTCGTCATTGACGTATGGCAGGCTGAGTACAGATGATTCCAAAGGTATTATCAAAGCTTACATTGGTGAAGGGAACTTAACCGATGATGATTTAAAAACTTTTGGCAACAGGGCTGTAGCGAGTATACCTCACCTGCAAAGCCTGATGCAATACGTCTGCCGAAACGGGTTTGAGCACCATGTGGTGATGAATGCCAGCAAAACGGCTGGTATTCTAAAAGAAGCTTTTGAAAATTATTTAGGCTGGGAAACATATGTGCATGCTGGTTCCTCCAACTCCTAAACATTAAATAAAATCCATAGCAGGAGATTTTAATATGACAACAAAAGAACTGGAAGTAAAGTCGGTACACTACAGGAAAAAAATTCTGAAGTACATCAAACAGGCCAATGCCGGGCATACCGGTGGCAGCTTGTCCTGTACCGATATTTTAAATGTGCTGTATAATGTTGTGCTGAATGTATCGCCGGGTAATTTTTCTTCGCCCGTCAGGGATCGTTATATTCAAAGCAAAGGGCATTGCGTGGAAGCCTTGTTTGTTGTGCTGGCAGACCAGGGATTTTTTCCGGAAGACGATCTCAACACATTATGCCAATACCAATCACATTACATTGGTCATCCTACCCGCAAAGTAAAAGGAGTAGAACAGAATACCGGTGCATTGGGACATGGATTACCGATCGCCACGGGCACGGCGCTGGCAGGAAAAATGGACAATCAGGATTATAAAGTATATACGCTGATGGGCGATGGAGAATTGCCGGAGGGCAGTAACTGGGAGGCTGCCTTATGCGCAGCGCAGTATAAGCTGGATAACCTTTGTGCAATTGTAGATAAAAATGGTTTGCAGATAACGGCAGCAACAAAGGACGTTTGTAATACCGAT
The DNA here is from genome assembly GCA_036676685.1 of Chitinophagaceae bacterium. Taxonomy (GTDB): domain Bacteria; phylum Bacteroidota; class Bacteroidia; order Chitinophagales; family Chitinophagaceae; genus Ferruginibacter. Next base: position 2,940 of record JAKFCK010000419.1, read on the forward strand.
CCGCTGGATAAAAAGTGGGAAGCATTTGGCTGGGCCGTTAGAGAAGTGAACGGTAATGATGTCGAGGAGCTGCTGGCTGCATTCAGTAGCCTGCCTTTTGAGCCAGGCAAACCATCAGTCATAATTGCAAATACAACCAAAGGTAAAGGAGTCAGTTTTATGGAGAACAACATTAAATGGCACCACGGTGTACCTGCAGACGATGAGTATGTTAAGGCACAGGCGGAGTTGGATGATGCCCTCATGATCATTGAGGGTTGACACAGAAAGATTTGTGCAAATTATCCAATGGCTGCGTGTAAAAAATGAAAGAAATGGGAGAAACAATAAATAAGCAGACTTTTAAACCTAACCTGGAAATATTTTCAGAAACCTTGCAGCGCCTCGCTGCCGGCGACAAAGATATAGTGGCCGTCACCAGCGACAGCCGTGGTTCTGGAAAGTTGGTTCCTTTTGGCCAAAAATTTCCTGCACAGATGGTGGAGGTTGGTATCGCAGAACAAAACCTGGTAGGGGTTGCTGCCGGCCTTGCTTCCTGCAACAAAAAGGTATTTGCCGTTTCACCAGCATGTTTTCTCACTGCCCGGGCGTTGGAACAGATCAAAAATGATGTGGCTTATTCAGATAATCCTGTAAATGTAATTGGCATCAGCGCAGGTGTGAGCTATGGGGCATTGGGCAGCACGCACCACAGCCTGCACGATTTCGCTGCCCTGCGGGCCATCAACAACATTATCGTCGTTGCACCTGCAGATAATTTTGAAACAGAAAAAGCCATTGAATTGGCAGCCGCATTAAAGCAGCCGGTTTACCTGCGTTTTGGTAAAAAAGCCATGCCGCATTTAAAAGAACAAAACGATGACCAGTTTACCTTTGGTAAGGGAAGGATTATTTGCGAGGGGCAGGATGTAGCCATCATTGCCACCGGCGAAACAGTGTACCCGGCTTTGGAAGCGGCAAGGAACCTGGCAGTTCAAAACATACAGGCAACCGTCGTGAGTATGCATACCATCAAACCATTGGATAACAACCTGCTTGCTTCCCTGGCCTCGAATTGTAAAGCGATTGTAACGGTAGAAGAACATAGTGTGAACGGAGGCCTTGGAGAAGCATGTTCATCGTATTTATTACAAAACCGTTTTGCAAAACCTTTTTGCATCATTGGTATTCCGGATGAATACACCGTCACAGGTTCTCAAACAGAAATCTTGGATCATTATGGTATATCCGGCTCGGGCATCGCAAATACAATCGTTGCTTTGTTAAGATAAAAACCTGGGCCGCATCCGATGGAACCAGGGAGGCCACATTGCAAGCTGTTAGGATATTTTAAAATAAGTATATGAAAAAAATAAATCTTATTGCTTTCCTGTTGATACTAAGTTCCGTCTTCCTTTTTTCAGCCTGCAACAATGCCGGCAGTGAAAAAAAGAAAGCGAAGAAGATGGCCATTGTAGTATCTACCTTAAACAATCCCTGGTTTGTTTATTTAGCAGAAACAGCTGCAGCCAAGGCAAAAGCCCTTGGTTATGAAACCAAAATATTCGATTCTCAAAACAATACCGCAACCGAATCTGACAATTTTGAAAACATACTGGTGTCAGATTACTGCGCCATTTTATTTAATCCTACTGATGCAGATGGTTCCGTTGCCAATGTGAAAAAAGCAAAAGAAGCAGGTGTCCCCGTTTTCTGCATGGATAGGGAAATCAATGCAAAAGGATTTGCAACATCACAGATTCTTTCAGACGGATTTTCCGGAAGCGTAGAAATTGCAAAATATTTTGTAGAAGTGCTGAATAAAAAGGGCAGTTACGTCGAGTTGCTGGGCATTACCGGCGACAATAATACCAAGGCCAGGTCAGCAGGGTTCCACAGCGTGGTGGACAACTACCCGGAGCTGAAGATGGTGGCTCAGCAAAGCGCCGACTTCGACAGGAACAAGGGAATGGAAGTAATGGAATCTATGTTGCAGGCTCATCCTGATATTGTCGGTGTGTTTTGTGGCAATGATGCGATGGCCATGGGCGCTTACCAGGCATTGGTTGGAGCAGGGAAAGAGAAAACGGTCAAGGTATTTGGTTTCGATGGCGCTGAAGACGCTGTTAAATCCATCAAGGAAAACAAACTTACCGCTACCGGCATGCAGTTTCCCAAAATAATGGCGGAAACAGCAGCCCAATATGCGCATGAATATTACAACGGGAAAAGAGATTTTGAAGAAAAGATCCCCGTGGCGGTAGAACTGGTCACTGCAAAAAATGTAGACAACTACATGGGTTACGGAAAAAAATAGTTCATGAAAAATAGCTGGATAAAATATATCGTCTCAATGGTTATAGCAGCTTTGCTGCTGTACAACAGCGTCTATATTAGAAAGCTGGATGCAAAACCTGCTGCCGTTTCTGCCACCGCACTACCCGGTGATTTCGCTGAACAGTTTTGGAAAAACGAGTTCAAAGTCTTCCTGGACAGCGCAGTGGAACTAACGCAACTGTTAAGTATGCTGAAAACTGATCCCAAAGAAGCGACAACCTCTTTTTCAAAAACGCAGGGCATCGGTAACACTGCCTATTTCCTGGTGAAAGGAGAAGGCATTATCACCGCCGTTAGCACTGATGATGTATTGGTGGCTCTTCAGCCGGGTGATGACAATGCCATCGTGAAAATAAACACCGGGCTGTATTTTGGTAATGCAGTTAGAGATGTAACCGGCAAGATCAGCATGGGAGATTTTGATAACACGATGGATTACAATACTGTTTCTTCCACCCTAAACAAAATAGTGCAGGAGCAGGTGATTAAGCCGTTTAAATCAAAAGTTGTGAAGGGCGCAAACATACAATTCATAGCCTGCGCAGAAGTGAACACAGCACAACCCGATACAGGCATGTTGAATTTATTGCCGGTGCGGGTCAATTTTTAATAAAAAGAAATCCGCCGGCCAGTCGGCAAACAATGCTTGTAACCAAAAATATCACCAAACGATTCCCGGGCGTTACGGCGCTGGAAAACGTGAGCCTCCGGGTTGATGCCGGGAAGGTGACGGCTATTATTGGTGAAAACGGCGCCGGCAAATCTACGCTGATGAAAATTTTATCAGGTGTGTATCCCGATTTTGAAGGAGAGATTATTTTCAAAAATAAACCAGTACGTTTTGCAGGGACATCGGATGCGCAGGATGCAGGTATAGCCATCATTCACCAGGAGTTGAACCTTATTCCATATTTAACAATTACAGAAAATATCTTCCTCGGCCGTGAAATTTCCAACGCTTTGGGGCTATTGGATAAAAAAGCGATGTACGCCAGGGTAAAAAAATTACTGCAAACCTTACACCTGGAGGTAGATCCTGCTACACTGGTGGCAGATCTTAAGGTGGGGCAGCAACAGATGGTGGAAATTGCAAAGGCTTTGTTGCTGGATGCCGACTTGATCATCATGGATGAGCCAACCTCTGCAATCACAGAATCAGAAGTAGAAACATTGTTTACGGTCATCAGGAAACTAAGAAGTGAAAACAAAGCCATCGTCTATATCTCCCACAAATTAAACGAGCTCTTCGTTATAGCCGATCAGTATATTGTTTTGCGTGATGGAAAAACAATTGAAAACGGCCGCATGCAAAACATAACGCATGATGAGCTGATTACAAAAATGGTGGGCAGGCAGATCGTTCCCATGCAAAAGGAATTTGCAGGTGGTACAGCACCGGAATTACTGCGACTGGAAAACCTTTGTCTCAAACAAAAGCACAAAACTGATAAACTCAGCAATATTTCCTTTGATGTAAAAGCAGGGGAGATAGTGGGCATATTTGGTTTGATGGGCGCGGGCCGGACCGAATTGCTGGAAACCATTTTTGGTTTACACCCGGCTGAATCATCAGGATATATATACATGAATAACACAATTTTAAAGGTTGCCAAGCCCGCTGACGCTATCAGGGCAGGAATTGTTTTGCTGCCGGAAGATCGAAAAAAAGACGGCTTGGTTTTAGGAATGGAAGTGAGGAAGAATATCAGCCTGCCATGCCTGCAACAGGTAGAAACTATGGGGTTTCTCAATGAGTCAAAAGAAAATTTCCTCGCAAAAAAATACATTCAGCAGTTGGGCATCAAAACACCTAATGAAAAACAGATCACAAAAAACCTCAGCGGGGGCAACCAACAAAAAATCGTCCTGGCAAAATGGCTGGAGCGTAATCCGAAAGTTTTGCTGCTGGATGAACCAACAAGAGGCATTGACGTGAATGCAAAAAATGAAATGTACAAGCTGATGCAGGAGTTGGCCGCCAGGGGAATGGGCATCTTAATGGTGTCATCGGAGCTGACGGAAATATTAACCGTATCAAATAGAATTTTAGTGATGGCCGAAGGAAAGATCACCGCCAGCTTTTCGGCAGGTCAGGCAACAGAAGACAATGTACTCAAAGCAGCCATATCAACCAATTAAGCTATGAACCTGGCATTACACAAGACAGATTTTGGTAAACTGCAATCGCTGATTGCATTGTTTATTCTATGCATTGTGTTTGGTTTATTATCTGATAAATTTTTTACTGTTGCAAACGGTCTCAATGTAATGAGACAGATATCTGTAAACATTTGCATCGCCGTTGGCATGACACTGGTTATCATTACTGCCGGTATCGACCTTTCCGTAGGCTCCGTATTGGCGCTATGCGGTGCCGTTACTGCGGGCCTTTTAAAACATGGGTTGGCGTTCCCGTCAATCAATTTATTTGTGGGGTTCACCATTTTAGGTGCTGTGCTGGCGGGCATCCTGGTGGGAGGCCTGCTTGGTTTTTTCAATGGCTTTGTTATAACAAAGTTTAAAGTGCCGCCATTTGTGGCCACCTTGGCCATGCTTACCATTGCAAGAGGTTTAACCATGTTGTATACTAACGGTTTTCCCATCAGTTCTTTTGGGGAGTCTTTTACATTTATAGGTGCCGGTTGGTTCCTTGGTTTGCCTGTACCGGTTTGGATCGCAGCAGTTATTGTTGTGGCCGCCATCCTTGTTACAAAAAAGATCAAACTGGGCCGATACATATTTGCCATAGGCGGCAATGAAAATGCGTCAAGATTGTCAGGCATTCATATCAATCGGGTTAAGATCATCGTATACACTATTGCAGGTGCGCTGGCTGCTATAGGTGGTATCATTGTGACAGCACGCCTGGACTCGGCCCAACCTAATGCCGGCACCAGTTATGAACTGGATGCAATTGCGGCTGTAGTCATCGGTGGCACATCATTAAGCGGTGGTCGCGGGAGTATCTGGGGTACCGTTTTGGGAGCTTTGATCATCGGCGTGCTTAACAATGGTTTGGTATTAATGAATGTATCGCCCTTTTGGCAGCAGGTGGTAAAGGGTGGCGTTATTTTATTAGCGGTTATTATTGATAAATTGAATACAAAAAATGAATGATACTTCGGTCGCACACAGCAGATCTTTTGGCAGCATCGTTTTGCTTGTCCCGTCGTATGCGGGGTCACTCCCTGGTATAGTTGATTCACTATGCAGCTTTGATTGAAGCGTATATATCGGAATTGACAGAAAAAAATGGCAACAAACAAATACATATTAGCAATAGACCAGGGTACCAGCTCCACAAAAGCTTTGATCTTTGATGGAGCTGGTTTGGCTGTGGCCAAAGGTTCTGAGCCATTGCAAACCTTTTACCTGGATAATGGTTTTGTGGAACAGGATCCCGATGCTATTTTAAAAAATGTATACACGTCTGTAGAAAAATGCCTGCAGAATTTTGTAGCCAACGGATTTGACCCCGCAGATATTCTTTCTATCGGTGTTTCTAATCAAAGAGAAACCTTTGTGCTGTGGGATAAAAATGGTCAGCCGCGCTACAACGCTGTTGTATGGCAATGCAAACGTTCGATAAAGATTTGTGAGCGATTGAAAGAAAATAACCTTGCTTCCATTATCCAACAAAATACAGGCCTGGTAATCGATCCCTATTTTTCCGCTACCAAATTGATCTGGCTGGTAGAAAATAATGTGACCATAAAAAAGGCTATACAAGACGGGGAGATTTATTTCGGTACCATTGATACCTGGCTGTTGTACAGGTTCACCAATGGTCAATCTTACGCCACTGATTACACCAATGCGTCCCGCACCATGTTATTCAACCTGCATACGCTGCAGTGGGACACCTCTCTTATCACGGCGTTTGGATTAGATGGACTACGGCTGCCGGAAATTAAACCATCGGCTGCTTATTTCGGCGAGACAGATTGTAACGGCCTGTTGCCGGTTGCGCAGCCGGTGCATGCGTTGATAGGAGATTCCCATGCAGCTGCTTTTGGTGAAGGATGTTTCGAAAAAGGAACCGCAAAAGCTACATTGGGCACCGGTTGCAGCATATTAATGAATATAGGTGATAAACCTGTAGTGTCACAGAATGGCATGGTTACTACTATCTGCTGGAGCACAGAGGGTAGGATAGACTATGCCCTGGAAGGAGTAATAGTAAGTTGCGGCGCTACTATAGAGTGGTTAAAAAATGAAATGAATTTGTTTTCCGACAGTAAAGAAACGGGGGCCATGGCACTGGCAGTAAAAGATAACGGTGGCGTATACCTGGTTCCGGCAT
>JAKFCK010000420.1:0-2740 GCA_036676685.1 Chitinophagaceae bacterium
TTGCATAGTTCAGGAATTCACTACCTTTTTTATGTCTTCGTTTTTATTTCTGAGGTCTATTCCTCCCTCCAGGATAGATTTTAAATTGGCAAGATAAAAGGTCCATCCTTCTCCGCAGCCCACAAAATACCAGGCCTTGCTTTCCTCGTCTTCGGGGATATTATATTGATGCAGGTTTACCCGCCATTCCCCTTTTTCCTCCTGGAAACTTACTTTCACTTTCATATCATTACGACCATTGGCGTTAAATGTAAATTCGAAAACGTCTGTGCCGTTTGCCTGTAATATTTCGCCATTTTCATCAGTGTCATCGCCGTAACCAAACCATAACCAGGAGTATTTATCGCCCGCCGAAGCGAAATGTTCAGGATGGAGCAGTGCTCCATCGGGACGTTTATAGATGCAACTTCTCAAAAACCAGGATTCCATCCCATTGCGGGTAGCAAACGCATGGTACAGTTGTTCCTCCGTGGTTTTAACCGTAATACTTTTTGTGAAGCTGGTCCAGTCATGTGCCATAATATATTATTTTGAGGGTATGGAATGAAGACCGATACGGTTGCCTTCTGTATCTATAAAAACTGCCATAAACCCGTATTCCGGTGAAATCTCGGTTTTAGGGACAAGCACAGAACCACCTGCCGCGGGAATTTTGTCCAGTACATTCTGTACATCAGGATTGCCATTGAGGTAAATGAGGGGACCTTCCGTGGCGGAGGGTTTGTGAAAACCGTTGCTATCCACCAAAGCGCCACCCACACCATTTTCCATATCAGTGATGGGAAACATTCTCATCTTTATATTGTCCAGGTCCATTGGGATAAGACTTAAATTAAAGATAGATTCGTAAAACTTTGTCGCCCGGTCAAGGTCCTGTACACCAATTTCGAACCAGCTGATTGCATTATTAAAACTCATAATCATTTTTTTATGGAGATTAAAGGTCTAAAAAACAATCGTAAAAGTGAAGTGTTCCCGGTTTCTTTTTTACGTTAAACCGGGCCGGGATAAAAATTTTCGCACAAACATTTTTTGGCTCTAACTTATAGGGCCTAACCTCTAAAACCCGCAGATACCCTCACGCAAAAACAACAATTAATAATGAAAAAAAGTCCAGTTCTTTTGCTGCTGCTATTTTTTGCTGTATTACCTGCTTTGGCCCAGGTCAACGCCGGCTTATTTCGTTACCCTGACGTATCTGCAACGCAGATCGTATTTACTTATGCCAACGACATCTGGGTAATGCCCAGGACGGGAGGCACTGCTACCAAGCTCAGCTCACCTGCAGGTGTAGAAATGTTTCCAAAATTTTCCCCTGATGGAAAAAGTATTGCGTATACGGCCAATTATGATGGCAACAGGGACGTTTATGTACTTCCCGTAACCGGTGGCATTCCCGTAAGAGTAACCCAACACGGCAACCTGGACCGCCTGGTGGATTGGACGAACGACGGGAAAAAGCTCTTGTTCTCCAGTAACAGGGAAAGTGGCAAAAACAGGTTTAACCAGTTCTTTACCATTAATGCAACGGGTGGGGCGGCTGAAAAACTGCCATTAGCATATGGCGACTTCGGGTCTTTTTCACCGGATGGTAAACAGATGGCGCTGACTTTCAGCTCCCAGGCATTTCGCAACTGGAAACGCTACCGGGGTGGATCCAATGCCGATATCCACCTGTTTAACCTTGTTACCAAAACCTCCGAAAATATTACTTTAAATGAAGCCGCCGCCAATGAATTCCCAATGTGGAGTGGCGACTTTATTTATTTCCTAAGTGACCGGGGTGGGGAAAACAGGATGAACTTATGGCGGTATAATGTGGGCAGCAAAGCCGTGGAGCAGCTCACGAAATTTGCTGACTTCGATGTACACTTCCCCAGCATGGGCCCTGGTGAAATTATATTCGAACAGGGCGGAAAACTCTACCTCTACCTGTTGCAGGATAAAACTCTAAAAGACATACCCGTTACCGTTATTAATGATAATGTATTATTGAAATCTAAAACTGAATCTGCAGCGTCCCTCATTCAATATATAAACCTGAGCCCCGATGGGAACAGGGTAGTTGCCCAGGCAAGAGGAGATGTGTTTTCCATCCCTGCAAAAGATGGCGCTGTAAAAAACCTGACGATGACGTCCGGTGTGGCGGAACGATATCCTTCCTGGTCGCCGGACGCAAAATCAATCGCTTACTGGAGCGATGAGAGCGGGGAATACGAATTGTATATCAAACCCGCATCTACACCCGGCCCGGCTAAAAAGATCACCAGCTATGGTGCGGGCTACAGGTACCATACTTACTGGAGCCCGGACAGTAAAAAGATCGCATTCATCGATAAAGCAGGTGCAATAAAAATCGTAGAGCTCTCGAACGGTAATACTGTAGAGGTAGATAAGGGCCTTCGGTATACACATGGTGACCTGGACCAGTTTAATTGTAGCTGGAGTGCCGACAGCAGGTGGCTGGCTTATAGAAGGGATCTTGAAAACTGGCACACGGCGATTTTTATTTATGATTACAACAATAAAAAAACCCATCAGGTGACCAGCGGTTTTTACAGTGCTTACGGGGCGACTTTTGACGCAGAAGGCAAGTATCTTTTTGTGACTACCTCCCAAACGTTCCAGCCTTATTACAGTGATTTTGACAACTCGTTTATCTATTCCAACTCGGTAAAACTGGCCGCCATATCCCTTAAAAAAGAGACGCCGTCCCTGCTTGCTGCTAAAAATATTGAAG
>JAKFCK010000421.1:0-9565 GCA_036676685.1 Chitinophagaceae bacterium
CCCCGCTGGAATTTTGATAAATTCAAAGGTGCTGATGATACACTAGGCTTCCAGATGAAAAGTGTGGGAGAGGTGATGGGCATAGGCCGCAGTTTTGCCGAAGCCCTGCAAAAAGCCTGTCAGAGTTTAGAGAATGAAGCGGTAGGATTAGGTTATTATGGCAAAAGCCTGATGCATGCCGATGAGCTGATCGAATATATCAAAATACCGAAATGGGACCGCGTCTTTCGCATCAAAGATGCTTTGATGGCAGGGGCCAGTGTGAAAAGGATCTGCGAGAGCACGCTTATCGATCGCTGGTTCATCTACCAGATTCAAAAGATCTGTGATTGCGAAAAACAGATCGCCAAATATGGCTTAAATAATTTGCCGGATGATGTATTGAGGGAAGCAAAGATGCTGGGCTTTAGTGATGAGCAGATGATACGTATCATGCAGGAAGAAGATGCTGATAAAATATACGAACGCCGCAAAGCAATGGGCCTGACAAGGGTCTTTAAAATGGTGGATACCTGCAGTGCAGAATTTGAAGCAAAAACACCTTATTTCTATTCAACATTCGAAAATAAGGCGGAAGGCAATAATCAACTTGCGAACGAATCGATCGTTTCAGACAAGAAGAAAATTATTGTATTGGGGAGCGGCCCCAACAGGATCGGCCAGGGTATTGAATTTGATTACTGTTGCGTGCATGGGCTACTGGCAGTAAAAGAAATGGGTTATGAAGCTATCATGGTGAACTGTAATCCTGAAACGGTAAGTACTGATTTTGACATTGCCAATAAACTGTACTTTGAGCCCGTGTTCTGGGAACATCTCTGGGAGATCATCGAACATGAAAAACCTGAAGGTGTGATTGTGCAGCTGGGTGGTCAGACCGCATTAAAGCTGGCAAAAAAATTACACGAAAAAGGCGTAAAAATCATCGGTACCAGTTTCAATGATATGGATATTGCGGAAGACCGCGGCCGTTTCAGTGACCTGCTGAAGGAACTCGGCATTCCTTATCCTAAATATGCCACGGCCTATAATACAGATGAAGCGATAGAAGCTGCCAAGGAAGTTGGTTACCCGGTGCTGATTCGCCCGAGTTATGTTATCGGCGGGCAAAGGATGAGAATCGTGATCAATGACGATGAACTTGAAAAAGGGATCCTTAGCCTGATCAAACATTTGCCCGGCAATAAGATCCTGATCGATCATTTTCTTGACCGATGCCAGGAAGCAGAGATCGACGCCATTTTTGATGGAGATGAATTTCACGTGATGGGTGTGATGGAACATATCGAACCTGCTGGTATTCACAGTGGCGATAGTAACGCCGTGCTGCCGCAGTTTAACCTGTCGCCGCTCATTGTGCATACCATGGAAGAATATGCCGAAAAAATAGCAAGGGCGCTTAACATTAAGGGCCTGATCAATATTCAATTTGCTATCAAAGATGGTAATGTTTTCGTGATAGAAGCAAACCCAAGGGCAAGCCGCACCACGCCGTTTATAGCCAAAGCTTACCAGATCCCCTATTTGAATATTGCCACCAAAGTAATGGTAGGGGAATATAAAATAAAGGATTTTACTTTCGAGAAAAAAATGACAGGCTTTGCTATAAAGGAACCTGTTTTTTCCTTTAATAAATTTCCCGGGGTGAATAAAGAACTTGGACCGGAAATGAAAAGCACGGGTGAGGCCATCCGTTTCATTAAAGATCTTAGGGACCCCTATTTCCGCCAGCTGTACAGGGAAAGAAGTATGCACCTGAGCAAATAGCAAATATGAGCTTTCAAAGCAGGATACGGTAGTAATACAGTGTACCCTGCTTTTTTCTTTCCTTTGGTTGTCAAAAAATATGCACAGATATTTTATCCTGAATAAACCCCGGGACATGGTTTCCCAGTTTGTGAGCACACATGCTGTGGGTTTACTCGGGTACCTCGATTTTGATTTCCCTGAAGGGACTCATGCCATCGGCCGGCTGGATAAAGATTCTGAAGGCCTCCTGCTGCTCACCACTGATAAAAAAGTTACCCGTTTATTATTCCTTGCAGCCCAACCGCACCTGCGTACTTACCTGGTGATGGTGCAGAACGAGATTTCCCCCGCTACATTTCAATTATTGGTCAAGGGCATACCCATTAAAATAAAGGAAGGGGAAAATTATATCGCCAAACCCGCAGCTATCCGCATCGTTCACAACCCTGCCGAACTTTATCCCTTTGCTCCGGACCACCGGGAAAAATATGCACACACCTGGTTGCTGATCACGCTTACGGAAGGAAAGTACCGGCAGGTGAGGAAAATGGTACTGGCCGCTCGTCACCGCTGTCTCCGGCTGGTGCGTTTATCTATCAGTAATATTCATTTGGGCGGCCTTGCACCCGGGGAGGTGAAGGAGTTGGATGCGAAATCTTTCTATGAATTTCTGGGTATTTAGCAGTGAAAAATCACCTTGCTTTTGCGGATGGCGTTAGCTAGATTTATCCATGCGTCCGCCCTACAATGTTCCATTCTGGAAAACTGCTCCGCTCGTAAGGTTATTACTGCCGTTGATGGTTGGGATTTTAGCCCAATGGTTCCTGCAATTCAACTGCTGGTTTATTTTGCTTTGTTTGGGTTGTTTTGCCGGCTCACTGCTGCTGATGTCTTTTTTTTCTTTGACGTCCGCGTATCACCTGCGAAGCACACGGGGTTATATCTTTCAGCTGCTTTTTGCATCGATCGGGTTGTTGATCACCCGGCAAAACGATATCCGGCATTTGCCTTCCTGGTATGGTCACTTTTACAAGGATAGTTCCATCCTGTTGGTGAAGATCAACGAGCCCCTGGTTGAAAAAGCAAAATCATTTAAGGCGGAAGCACTGGTGACCAAAGTCATCAACGGGCACATGCAAACGAATTGTTCCGGTAAAGTATTATTGTATTTTTCGAAAGATTCCACGGCGCCCCGGTTAGTCTACGGGCAAATGATCCTGGTCAGCCGCCCACTTCAGCGGATCAAAAATTCAGGAAATCCCGGGGCCTTTGACTACAGGCGTTATGCGGCTTTTCAACAGCTCCATCACCAGGTTTTCCTGCAGCGAAAAGACTGGATCGACACAAAAAAGAAAAACCTGGCAAAATTCCGCGCTTTTTTATACAAGGCAAGAGCAACAGTTTTAGCGGCTCTGCAAAGACATATCGGCAACAAAAACCAGGAACTGGGTATTGCCGAAGCACTGCTCATTGGTTATAAGGAAGACCTGGATAAGGAACTTGTGCAGGCTTACAGTAATACAGGTGTCGTACATATCATTGCGATCTCGGGTCTTCACCTCGGTTTGATCTTTTTTGTACTCACCTGGGTTTTTAACCGTGTACCGGGGTTAAAGAGATCCAGGCATTTGAAAGTGATCTTACTCCTGGCCTGCCTCTGGCTTTTCTCACTGCTTACGGGTGGTTCAGCATCTGTGCTCCGAAGTGCAGTAATGTTTACCGTGATCGTGATCGGTAAATATTATTTTCGCCAATCGTCTGTTTACAGTTCTTTATCGGCATCGGCCTTTATCCTGTTATGTTATAATCCATATTACCTGTGGGATGTAGGGTTTCAGCTCAGCTACCTGGCAGTGATCGGTATCGTGGCCCTGCAGCAACCCTTGTACCGGCTCATCTATTTTAAAAGCCGGGTTGTACGTTATTTGTGGAATATGGTAAGTATTACCCTGGCTGCCCAGGTAGCCACATTCCCTGTATGCATTTTTTATTTTCACCAGTTCCCCAATCTTTTCCTGTTTACCAACCTGTTTACGGTGCCTTTGTCCACCCTTATACTTTTTGCGGAGATACTGCTGGTGATACTGTCCGGGCTGGATGTGTGTGCTGAGTATGCGGGTCTTCTCATTACCTGGCTCATTTACTTTATGAACCGCGTGATTTTGTTCTTTGACCGGTTACCGTTTTCCGTCACTGACCATATCTATGCCAATATATACACCACCTGGCTGTTGTATGCCGCAGTGGTTTTTTGTTCCGGTTGGTTGTTGCAGCGGCGTAAATACCTGTTGCGTGCCTCCCTGGTCTCCCTGCTGGCTTTTTCTGTGCTACATGCCCACGCCAAAATACGGTTACAGCAGCAGAGGAAGATTGTAGTGTATAATGTGCCCAGGTACCGTGCAGTTGATTTTATTGACAGGGATCAATTTGTTTTTTTGGGCGACAGTGCCCTGCGGCAGCAAGACCTGCTCCGGAATTTTCATCTAAGGCCGGCAAGGATGGCTTTGCAGGCTACGCAGGAAGTACAACGTCTTCCGTTCCTGCAGCATAAAAATCATTACTGGCAGTTTTATGGTAAAAATTTTATTTTCCTGGATAGTGTCCCGGCCGTAACTGCAGTCGATTCGGCAATTTTTATCGATATGCTCCTGTTCAGCCATAACCCCGACATCCGCATCAGGGAAGTGCTGCAGGCTATAAGGCCTGCCATCGTTGTATTTGACGCCTCAAACTCTTTTTGGAAAATTGAAAACTGGAAAAAAGAATGCGAAGAACTAAATTTGCGCTTCCATTCAGTTCCGGAACAGGGAGCTTTTGTTTTAGGCCTCGTAGAATAGCAGGTGGTCACGGATTAAGGTCGATAGACCATAGATCATTGTCCATAACCGTTCGTGAGGGAGATGCCCTTTGTGTTCCTGTGGACTAAATGTTATTTCAAAAATTATAAACAGCCATGGACTATCGTCTATCGACCATGGACCACTTTAAACCTTTTCATGCAAAAAAAAATTCAATCAGCGCTTATTTCCGTTTTTTATAAAGACGGGCTGGAAAAAATAGTTGAACAACTTCAAAAGAATGCTATCACGATCTACAGTACAGGGGGTACACAGGATTTTATTGAAAAACTGGGCGTAAAATGTATCCCGGTAGAATCGCTGACCAGTTATCCTTCGATCCTGGGCGGAAGGGTAAAAACATTGCACCCATCAGTATTTGGCGGTATCCTGGGAAAAAGAAATGACGAGACCCACCTTGCGGAGATGAAACAATACAATATCCCGGAAATGGACCTGGTGATCGTAGACCTTTATCCTTTTGAAGAAACCGTTAAAAGTACGACTGATGAAAGCCTGATCATTGAAAAAATTGACATTGGCGGTCCATCCATGATACGGGCGGCTGCAAAGAACCACAGGGATGTTGTAGTGGTGGCTGCTAAAAATGATTATGCTTTGCTGGTTGATATACTGGCCAGCCAAAATGGCGAAACAACCCTGGAACAACGCCGGATGTTTGCGATAAAAGCATTTGATGTATGCACAGGGTATGATACTGCTATCTCCGCCTATTTTAATGGCATTGCCGTGGAGACACCTTTTAATAAGGAAAAGAAAACTCTTCGTTATGGTGAGAATCCCCACCAGTCCGCGCATTTTTTCGGCAACCTGGCTGAGGTCTTTAACCAGCTGAATGGGAAAGAACTTTCCTATAACAATCTCGTGGATGTGGATGCGGCCGTAAACTTAATCCGGGATTTTAAAACAACCCCGATCTCGCAGGAAGCCCGGGATTTAGCCGGGGCTACTTTTGCGATCATTAAACACACCAATGTATGTGGCGTTGCCCAGGCCGTCAATGTAAAAGCTGCATGGGATGCGGCATTGGCGGGAGATCCCGAAAGTGCCTTTGGGGGTGTACTGGTTTGTAACGGGGAAATAGACGCAACAACAGCTTCTGCTATCAATGACATCTTTTTTGAAGTGTTGATCGCACCTTCTTATGCCACCGATGCGCTGCAGATCCTTCAATCAAAGAAGAACAGGATCATCCTGCAATTAAAAGAATCCGAATTACCCCCGATACAATACAGGTCTTTGCTGAACGGTATTTTGTTGCAGCAAAATGATGAGGGCAATTACAGTGAATGGAAAGAAGTAGGTGGACGGGAAACTTCCGCAACGGAAAAGGAGGACCTTGTTTTTGCAAACATTGTTTGCAAGCATTTAAAAAGCAATGCCATTGCACTTATAAAAAATAAACAATTGGTCGGTAAAGGTTGCGGGCAGACCAGCAGGATCGATGCCCTCCGCCATGCAATAGAAAAATCGAAGCAATTTAATTTTGACCTGGCAGATGCTGTACTGGCCAGTGATGCATTTTTTCCATTTGACGATTGTATAAAAATTGCCCATACCGCGGGGATTAAAGCATTTATACAGCCCGGCGGATCGATCAGGGATGCCGATTCGATTGCATATAGCAAAACCGAAAACCTGGCAATGGTTTTCACCGGGATGAGGCATTTTAAACATTGATCGTTCATGCACATCATTACAAAAACGTCGGGCAAAGGCAGGGGTTATATAGCACTGGCCACCACCTGTATCGTGTGGGGAACTACCTGGGTTGCCAGTAAGATCGGCGTGATGACTATACCTGCTTTGCAGATGGCTTACCTCAGGCAATTATTGGCCGGGCTTTGTTTTGTTGGATTTTTTATGTTGTATAAAAAATTTCCACTCCCTACTGCCAAACAGTTTCAATGGATCCTGGTGATGGCTATCCTGATGTTTGTTTTTGCAAATGGGCTCAGCACCTGGAGCCTCAAATGGATCCCGTCCGGCATGAGTGCTTTAATTGGTGCGCTATACCCGTTGAGTGTCGTAGTCATCGAAAGGTTATTCTTTAAATCAAAACGATTGACCATACTTACTTACCTCGGCCTTTTTTTAGGCCTCTCCGGTGTGGGCATAGTATTTTATGAAAACGCATTTGAAAACCTTACACCCTCCTTTATTATCGGCATATCACTATCGCTTTTTGCCATGCTTAGCTGGAGTATAGGTACTATTTTTCTTAGCCGCAACAAAGCCAATATCAATCCTTATTATGGTACAGGCTGGCAGATGCTCATCAGCTCCGTCATCTTATTTGCCATGGCGGAACTCACGCAACCGACTGTACCTATTTTGGCAATACCCCTGAAAGCCTGGCTCGTGATCATCTACCTCGTCGTATTCGGGTCGATCATTGCCTTCGTGGCATTTATCTATTCGATGAAAAAATTGCCTGCGGCGGTGTCATCGCTTTATGCATATATCAATCCATTGGTGGCAATGGTTATCGGTGCATTGGTGGTGAATGAAAAACTGACCCTGAATATTTTATGGGGGGCCATCGTAACCCTGATCGGTGTTTACCTGGTAAACCTGAGCATTAAGCGGGGCAATACAAAGATCATTGCTGAAGCTGAGATATAAACTTCGCATATCCCTGGCGCCAGCCATCAAATTTTTTTGAAGCCCCTAAAAAGTTATTGTGAAAAATAGTAACCAGCTGCCCGTTCGCTTTTTTACATTGTTCCACATAATGTGTTAACTCCGCGAAGGATTTTTCTACTCCCTGTTTTTGCTCATAAAAACTATTGGCGTCCATAAAACAGAATGGATGTAAACGTAAAGTAGTCACTGATTCTGATGCCAGGTCATACCAATAAAAGGAGGAGGCGACTGACGCCCGGAACCCATTGATGCTGCCGTAACCCATGCTATAGTCTTCCGTGATACCAATTTCTATTAACCGTTTAAAAGTTTCCGGTAGAAAGAATTTTATATAATGTTGCCTGCTCCTCCATACCGGGGTATCTCCCGCTGTTTCCAGGATCTTTTTTTCTTTTTTGAGCAGGTCGATATTTTCATGGCTCTTCCATGAAGGGTGAAGCCCAACCCTGTATTTCCTCGCATGTCGTTTGATCAGCTGCCACATGTTATGGTCATAGGGCGAGATATTTTTGTCGTACTTACTGCGGGAAGGTGCTACCAGGAAAAAATAAATGGGATCGGGTTTATATTCGTGGTGAAGGTCACGCAAAAATTCATAACAATCGAAAGGGTCTTTTTTGATGCGGGTCAATACAGATAACCGTTCCAGGGAAGGTGCTCTTAGAAAACCGCCAATATTCCTGTATAGGCCTTTCCCCTGGTAAGACCAGGCAATGTCAATATCGTAAGTAGGCGTGTAGCCGAAAGCTGGCTGGTTTATTTTCAGCTGCGGAAATTTGTGCTGCAAAGCTTTGCCAAAATCCTGTATCCAAAAATTTACGAGGGGAATATCCAGGAAACCTTCGCGGAATGCGAGGGAATTGTCAAACGCATACCGGCCATACATATCTTCCTTGTGAGGTAACCATTCTTCATATCGACTAAGCAGGTAAAAGGATGCGGCAAAAATATCAAAGGGAAAATCGCTGTTCTCCGTTTTAAAAAAAGCCTTGTGCTCATTATACGGGAAACATATCACCTGCTGTTCACGAATTGTTTTTTCAAACAATAATGGCTCATTTTGCAGGTGGAAAGATCCCTCCCCGGTTGGCTGGTTACTGTAATTGATCGCCGGGCCATCATGTGACTGAAAACTTTCCAGGTTGGTAGTAAGCGTAACGGTAATGCCCAGTTGCTCCTGGAGAATAAATTTACTGATGAACTGCAATCTTGTGCTTACACTCCCGGAATAAATGAGCATCATTGTATTTGAGAATAAAACCGGGAAGATCCCGTTTAAAAATTTTATTGTTTATACTTTTCCTGCCATAACTGGTTGAAAGTTTTTTGACTGAAATCCAGGTCTGCCCTGTTTTTTTTCCAGTCCTTAAACAAACCATTGACGATTTTATTTTTCAGGTTTCCACTTCCCATATTCATCAGGCCTCTTTTGAGGCTCGCGAGTTTCCACAACTTCCAGGCGGTGCGTTCCGGGAAAGTAGTTAAACCTTCCTCCACGGAAGCTGCCCTGTTGTCTAGTAAGAGCTCGTGGAGATTTATTTTCACCGCGCATACTTCGGTACAGTTCCCGCAAAGGGAGGAAGCAAAACTTAAGTGTTTAAAATCCGCCATTCCCTGCAGGTGCGGTGTGATGACACTGCCAATGGGGCCACTGTAAGTAGCGCCGTAAGTATGGCCGCCGATATTTTTATACACCGGGCAGGCATTCAGGCAGGCCCCGCAACGAATACAATAAAGACTCTCCCGCTGCACAGGGTTTTTTAAAATGTTGGTGCGGCCGTTATCCAGCAATATCACATACATCTCTTCCGGCCCATCCGTCTCGCCCGGCTGCCTGGGCCCGCAAATAATACTATTGTAGGAAGTGACCTGCTGGCCGGTGCCAAATGTGCTCAGGAGTGGCCAGAATAAGGCCAGGTCAGTAAGGGAAGGTATGACTTTTTCAATCCCCACGACCACGATATGTGTTTTGGGAAAGGCACAGCTGAGCCGGGCATTTCCTTCGTTCTCCGTTACCGCCACGCCGCCTATATCACTGATGATAAAATTAGCCCCCGTAACGCCCACTTCCGCCTGCACATATTTTTCCCTTAATATATTCCGGGCTACAAGCGTAAGGGCTTCAGGACTTAAATGAGAGGGTGTGCCTAATTTTTCTGCAAATAACCGGGCAACGTCTTCCTTGCTTTTGTGCATGGCCGGGGTCACGATATGGTATGGCGCTTCACCGTCTAATTGCTGAATATATTCGCCGAGGTCAGTTTCAATACTTTCTATGCCATGTTCGGCCATCGCCTTATTCAGGTGAATTT
>JAKFCK010000422.1:0-20659 GCA_036676685.1 Chitinophagaceae bacterium
GTTTTTTGACCAGTTTCTCGAGTTTATTCAAATCAATATTTCCTTTAAAGGGAAAGTCGTTATCCGGGTCGTGTGCCTCATCAATGATGATGTCTTCAAACTTTCCCCCAGCCAGTTCCTGGTGCAGCCGGGTTGTGGTGAAATACATATTGCCCGGAATGATATCGCCTTTCTTTATTAATATTTTAGACAGAATATTTTCTGCGCCTCTTCCCTGGTGAGTGGGTATGAGGTATTTGTAACCATACACATCTTTAACGACAGATTCCAGGTGATAAAAATTACGGCTGCCGGCATACGCTTCGTCACCAGTCATCATACCAGCCCACTGACGGTCGCTCATTGCAGATGTGCCGCTGTCCGTAAGTAGATCAATGTATACGTCTTCGGATTTTAACAGAAAGGTATTATAACCTGCTTCCTGCATTGCTTTTTTACGTTGGCCGGGAGTTGTCATTTTCAGCAACTCCACCATTTTAATTTTATAGGGCTCAGCCCAACTTTGTTTTATATTTTTCACAGTCGTTTTTTTTTATGATTGTTCAATAGGTTTTAGTCTTGCAGTAAAATGCCGGAGCGTTGGAGGTTCCCCGGTAATAACGAGGCCCTGTATTTCCTTTCGGTTGTTAAAAACTTCTATGATCACTTCGGCCACGTAATCTATATGGCTTTGTGTATATACTCTCCTGGGGATTGCCAGGCGAACAAGTTCCAGTGCTGCAGGAATTAGTTTTCCTTCATCATATTTTCCGAACATGAGTGAACCAATTTCAACGCTTCGTATTCCACCATGGATATATAGGGCACCTGCCAGCGCCTGGCCGGGATACTGATCAACGGGTATATGGGGAAGAAAGGCCTTTGCATCAAGGTACACAGCATGCCCTCCCGCAGGCTGCATTACCGGCACTCCTGCTGCAATAAGTTTATCGCAGAGGTATTCTATACTCCTGATGCGATACTGCAGGTATTGTTCATCCAGTACTTCATGCAGCCCGATCGCAATCGCTTCCAGGTCTCTTCCTGCCAGGCCTCCATAAGTAGGAAAACCTTCCGTCATAATCAAAAGGTTACGGCACTGTTGAGCCAGCTGCTCATTCCGCATCGCCAGGAATCCGCCGATATTAGCAAATGCATCTTTTTTGGCACTCATGGTGCAGCCATCCGCATAAGAAAAAAGTTCCCGGGCAATTTCCCTTACCGGTTTTTCGGCATATCCTTCCTCCCGCAGTTTTATAAAATAGGCATTCTCTGCAAACCGGCATGCATCGATAAACAAGGGTATGTTGTATTCACCACATATCTTTTTTACGTCCCTGATATTTTGCATGCTCACCGGTTGCCCGCCACCGGAGTTATTGGTAACTGTTATTATACAAAGTGGGATATTCGAAGCACCTTTTGCGGCAATAAAACCTGCAAGGGCTACGGTATCCATATTGCCTTTGAAAGGTGCGGGGATGGAGGGGTGTTTTCCCTCTTCACAAACAAGGTCAACTCCTTCTGCACCTGTAGACTCAATGTTTGCCCTCGTGGTATCAAACAAAGTGTTGCTCACGAAATATTTTCCCTTAGCGCCCAATATGCTGAAGAGAATTTTTTCGGCTGCCCTTCCCTGGTGCGTAGGAATAACCAACGGCATCCCGGTTATCTGCTGAATGGTTTCTTCAAAGCGGAAAAAGCTTGGGCTGCCTGCATACGATTCATCGCCCTGCATAATGCCGGCCCATTGATTGCTGCTCATGGCACTTGTACCGCTATCGGTGAGGAGGTCTATCAATACATCTTTTGATCGAATCAGGAATAGGTTGTAAAAGGCATTTGCTAAAATGATACTGCGTTCTTCCCTGGTATTAAAATAAATGGGTTCTACAGATTTTATCCGGAATGGTTCTATGATGGTATTCATACAATTATAGATAATTAAAATATTGTTCTAAATAAA
This sequence comes from Chitinophagaceae bacterium, assembly GCA_036676685.1. Lineage (GTDB taxonomy): Bacteria > Bacteroidota > Bacteroidia > Chitinophagales > Chitinophagaceae > Ferruginibacter. Next base: position 1,946 of record JAKFCK010000422.1, read on the forward strand.
TGGAAGAGTTGTGGGTAGGAGGGAAGAAAGATCAGGAAGGCCTGTTAATAATATTTTTCCACAGTTGCATGATGCAAAGGTGGGCTTAGCCGGTGATAAAAAAAATGATTTTGATCATACTTGCTGTTGGGAAGATTTATGTTATAAACATCATACAAATACTTCTAAATATTTATATTAAAAAACGTGGAAGTTTATTTGGTGAAAACTTTATACCACGTGAAAGGGAACACCTGAATAGTAGAAGATAAAAAACTCTTTTACTTTAAATTCCTCCTTATCTTTGCCTCCAAATTTTAATAGAATGGTTTCAACAACCTGTAAATATGCTATCCGGGCGATGCTTTTTGTGGCGCAGAAATCAAAAGCCGGGTTGAGGGTAGGGGTAAAGGAAATTGCAAGGTCAATTGATTCCCCGGAACCCTTTATTGCTAAAATATTGCAGGACCTGGGTAAACGGGGATTAATTTCATCTGCCAAAGGCCCTCATGGGGGGTTTTACCTGGATAAAGCGGCATTTAATTACAGCCTCGCCGATATTGTATATGCTATTGACGGGGATAAAGTATTTATCTCCTGCGGTTTGGGTTTGAGTAAGTGTATGGACAAAAAGCCATGCCCTATTCACGACCAGTTCACAGTTATCCGGAAACAAATGAAAACAATGTTACAGGAAGCTACGCTGGGAAATTTAACCAACGCCCTGGAAGTTGGAGAGAGGTTTTTAAGGAGATAATTATTTTTTAATATAAAAAAGAGTAAAAGGTCTTAATCTATTATATCATGCAATTTTTATTTAAGTTACGCATACGAAGGTTACTCACCATCATTTCAGCGATCCCGTTCATCGCATCGGCCCAAACAGGTTCTACGCCTGTTTCCGCAGCCCCTTCTCATTCAGGTTTGCTGATTTTATTAATTCTTGTAATAGTGGGTATTTTGGCCACCGTGCTGTTTCTTTCATTCAAAGTAAAATTCCTTCTAAAGGAGAACAGGAAAAATAAGGAGGTGCCGCCGGAGAAGCGATTTATAAAATACCTGGACAATTTAAACAGCCAACAAATTGAAAGGATCTTGCAATCCAGGCGCGAACAAAAACCCGCAGGTAAAACCCCGGGTGATAATTCAAAACCTGGTTTGATGCGGACAGTTTTTTTTCTGGCAGCGATTTTACCCGGTTATCAGGTACTGGCACAGGCATCCGGCAACAAGCCTGCATCTTTTTTTAGTGAAGGCGGTGTTATCATCACCATAGTATTGATTATGATTCCTATCCTCGCTGGTATCGTACTGATGATCGTAAAGATGTCTAACATGCTGAAGAAGCACCGTAACTCCCAGGACCTGGAGGAAGCTGAGAAGTTTGCCACCTACCTCGCTACTTTAACAGATGTGGAGGCTACAGCCGCTTTGGCAAAAAGAAAAGCAGCGCTGGATTATCATCTTAGCCATAATGAATTATCCGGGCAGCAGTTCCCGGCAGATGAAAAAGGGTTGATCAGTAATGTTATTACACATGGTCACCTGCCATTTGTTGCATTGAAGAAAAAAGCATTAAAGCGACCAAATATTGATCCGCAATTGTCGAAGCTGATACTTTGGTATTTTGGTTGTGCAGCCTTTTGGCTACTCTTTGGTACTACCGTAGGCGAATACCTGGGGATAAAATTCGTAGCACCTGATGTTGATCAATTCAGCTGGTTGAGTTTTGGCCGCCTTCGCCCGGTTCATACCAATTCGGTGTTCTGGGGTTGGGCCTCACTGGGGATGCTGGGGCTTGCCTATTATATTGTGCCTACTGTAAGTAACGCCCCACTGGCAAGTACCAGGAAGGGATGGTATGCATTATATCTCATCAATGCCGCGGTAATTTTAGGGTCTCTTTTTTTAATGGCGGGTATTAATAACGGCGGTGGAGAATACCGGGAGTATATCTGGCCAGTGATGTTATTGTTTGGCATTGCGTTAGTGCTTACATTGATCAATTTTATACAAACTATTGCCAGGCGCCAGACTAAGGAAATTTATATATCCAATTGGTATATTGTTTCTGCAATCATGTTTGCAATAACCATTACTGTAGTTGCCTATATTCCTTACTGGCAAAACGGTCTTGGTGAAACGATCATCCAGGGATATTATATGCACCAGGGTGTGGGTATGTGGTTTATGCTTTTCACCTTAGGGATCGTGTATTATATGCTTCCTCAACAGCTAAACAAACCTATTTACTCCTACAGCCTAGGTATATTGGCTTTCTGGACGCAGATATTATTTTATACTTTGATTGGAACACATCATTTTGTGTTTAGTTCCATTCCGTGGTGGTTGCAAACGGTGGCAATTGTCGGCAGCGTGGGTATGATCATCCCGGTGGTGGCAGGTACAACCAATTTCGTATTAACATTCAGGGGCGCCTGGCATAAGATTGCAGGTAGTTATACATTGCCCTTTTTTCTTGTTGGCATCATCTTTTATTTTACCGGCTCGTTGCAGGGCACAGCAGAAGCATTTCGTTCCACCAATTTGTTGTGGCATTTCACAGACTTTACCGTGGCTCATTCGCATTTAACCATGTATGGAATTATTTGCTTTTTCTTATGGGCAGGAATGTATGCCGTAGTACCAAGAATTACGGGTAAGGAAGCCCCGCAAATTACAATCGGTGCACATTTCTGGTTAGCATTAATTGGCCTTCTGTTTTATACAGTTCCACTGATGATCGGCAGCACCTTAAGGGGCCAAATGTGGCTGGAGGGAAAACCATTTATCGAGTCGGTTGTACACATGGCTCCTTACTGGTTGTGGCGGGCTATTGGTGGGAGCCTTATGTGGCTGTCACATATTTTCTTTGCTTATAATTTTTATAAAATGATCAGTAAGAATGTTGTGATAGACGTAAATGAAGTTGCCGTGGGAAAATTAGGTCAGCAGATATTTAACTAGGTTAGAAATTGTTTAATCATAATATTATTAAGAACAAATGGAATTTTTCAACGACCATAAAAAGCTTTTCCGAACAGCCTTCCTGTTTTTTGCCGGGTTAACGATATTGGTAGCCATTCTTCCTGCGCTTAAAAACCAGGAAACCAATCGCCCACTACCTGGTTCCCAGGCATTGAGCTCAGACGCTGTCAAAGGTAAAAATTTGTATATCGCCAATGGCTGCGTGGCATGTCATACCCAGCAGGTACGCAATATAGATATGGATAAAATGTGGGGCTCAAGACCCAGCCTGGCGGCAGATTATGCAGGAATGCACCGCACAGATGCCTGGCGTAATACGGCTACACTCATGGGTACAGAACGTACTGGCCCCGATCTTACCGATATCGGAAATCGCCAGCCAAGTAAAGAATGGAACCTGGTGCATTTGTTTAACCCAAGGATAGTTGTGAAGGAATCTATTATGCCGGCCTATCCCTGGTTATTTGCTATTAAAAAAGAACCGGCTAAATCTGATGTTGTAGTGAATGTTCCTAAAGAATACCTGGAAGGAAGCGAGGGCAAGGTAATCGCAACCGAAGATGCCCTTTACCTGATTGCATACCTCCAATCGTTAAAGCAAGTAAAACTTCCTGATGGTACCCCCTCTCCTGAGTTCTTATATAAGAGAAAACAGGAAACTACCGCGGCATCTTCAAAGTTAAAAACACTGGATGGTACTGCATTGTACACGGCCAATTGCCAGAGTTGTCACCAGCCAACCGGCGAAGGTTTGCCGGGAGCATTTCCACCTCTAAAGGGCAGCGGGATAGTAAATGGTGAAAACCTGGAATTGTATGTGGATATTATCATGAATGGTTATGATGCCCGGCCAGAATACGGCGCAATGCCCCCGGTAGGCAACAATGCAAATTTAAGTGGGGCGGAAGTAACTGCAATTATTAACCATGAAAGAACGGCATGGGGTAATAATGCTAAAAAAGTAACGGAAGAAGAAATTCAGAAGATCATGGAATTTGTAAAACTAAAAGGAGAACAGTGATACTGTTACAAAAGTTTAAACCGGGAACAATGAAGAAATTGCTATTGATTGTTTTGTTGCTGAACACGAGCATCGTGGCGCTGGCCTGCCCGGTATGTGAAAAACAGCAACCAAAAATATTACAGGGTGTTACACATGGCGGTGGACCACAAAGCAACTGGGATTATTTGATTATTGGAACAGCTGCTCTTATTGTGCTGGCTACACTGTTCTTTTCAATAAAATGGTTAGTGCGGCCCGGAGAAAAACCCCGGTCTCATATAAAATATTTGATTTTAAATCATGAGTAATATGGAAGATAAAAGCAAAATAATTGTTTTTATAGATGATGAAGTGCAGCCAGTTGCAGCCTTTATTTCACCGGTTAATTTCGAACTGGATACCCGTAAGCTGACAGACGGGAAACATACTTTAAGAATAGTAAGCAAGGATCCCACGGGTAAAGAAGGTATCCGGCTTATTCCTTTTGAGGTGCGAAACGGCCCGGCGATAGACGTGGAAGGAATACGTGAAAATGCAGTCGTGGATGGCGTATTGCCGATCATGATCAATGCTTATGGTAAGGGTGATCAGAAAACGTTTTTAATAGGCGGAAGTGAAACACCCAAGAGTATCCCTTCATGGGTGTGGATACTGATCATTGGATTTGCCGGCTGGGCATTGTATTATCTTTTTTCCTATTATTCTCTAAATCTTATAACATAACGATGAATGATATACTGACATTAGATGATGTGAAATTACTGGTCGATCGTTTTTACGACAACATACGGGCAGACGTATTACTTGGCCCAATATTTAATGAACGAATCCGGGACCAATGGCCGGCACACCTTGATAAAATGTATTCTTTTTGGCAAACCGTTTTATTAGGCGAACACACCTATTTTGGAAGCCCGTTTCCGCCTCATGCGCAGTTACCGGTAAGCCATGCACATTTTGCAAAATGGATGGACCTGTTTACGAAAACTGCCGATGAACATTTTAGCGGCGAAAAAGCTAACGAAGCTAAATGGCGGGCCGGAAAAATGGCACAACTGTTTGAAATGAAAATAGATCATTACCGGGTGTCGGGTAATAAAAACCTTGTATAAGGATTAGGGTTATTTATGAAGGACGATAAAAAAACAATAACTATCACTATCATCAACGATGGCCGGGAGTATGTAGTACAAACTTTTACCAATGCATACAGGAACCTGATGGTATTGCTCAACAATACCACATACCTGGAGTCCTTTGGTGAATGTGGAGGACAGGGTCGTTGCGCCACCTGCCTTGTTAAAATAGAAGGGTTAAAGGGAAATGCAAACATCATGGAAAGGAATGAAAAATCAACTATCCAAAAAACCGGAGTGGCCGATTTGAATACCCGGTTGTCCTGCCAGTTACTGATCAATGCAGACCTGGATAATGCTGTGATTGAAATTTTCAATGAATAAGATAAGAAAAAATTTGTCTCCAGCGTCTTTTGGACATAGTCAGAATGTCACAACAAAGCGGGTACCTTTGTCTAATTTGCTGGTATACCGAATGGTTCCGTTCATCAGTTCTACATATTTGTTCACCGTAAAAAGACCTAATCCCGTTCCCTGGATATTTGTCGCGTTGGAAGCCCTGTAAAACTGTTCAAACAAATGTTTACGGTATTCAGTTGGTATTCCTATCCCATGATCTTTTACTGACAATACAAGCCGGTCATCTATCCATTGGGTGTTCACTTCTACGGTTGCTTTTTTGGTAGTAAACTTTATGGCATTAGAAACGAGATTCCTTAGTATATGTTGAGATAAAAACGGGTCAAGGAAAACCATTTCATTTCCAATATGCGTATAGGATATTTGCTGTCCTTCTTTCCCGTTATTGTCAAATTCTTTAATAATGCTGATGATATGCTCTTTAATGTTAAATGTGACGGGAGAACATAAATATTTTCCCTCCTGGATTTTTCCGACGGTTAAAAAATCGTTTAATATATCATTGAGTACTTGTATGGATGATTCAATTCGTGCGAGGTGTTTATTTACCTTATCCTGCGCATCGTGAGTTTGGTACTTTTTTAATAATTGGACAGACAATAACATTGTACTCAAAGGGGTCCTGAATTCATGCGAGGCCATGGTGATAAAACGGGATTTCATTTCACTCAACTCTTTTTCCTTTTCAAGAGAAACTTTTAATTCCTTTTCCGCCATTTTTAAATGGGAAATATTCCTGATAATAACGCCGGCATGGGTGATAGATCCATCCTTCTCTTTTAGCGGAAAGGCGTCCATTACATAGAACTCACCCTTAACCAGGTGAGGCAATTCAAATGTGGAAATATTATTTCCGGCGAATACGTTTTTTAACTGTTGTTTGATCACATTCCTTATTTCTTCCGGAAAATTAGGGTATATGTCATTGCCGATCAAATCAGAAGGATCTGCGGCCAGCCGTTGATGTAACTCCCCCCCGGTAATTATAAAATTGTAATTGACATCAATAATACTAATAGCGCCATCTGGATAATTATGTAGTAGCTGAAGAAATAATTTCTGTTCTTTAGAAAAACCTTTTATTGGTGCATGGATCTTTGGACGGGGATCTTTATCCGGTTGAATAATATTGTTATGGACTATCATTTTGCGCTTATTTATTTGCGTTAACCGCAGCCTTTGTAATTGATCTATTTACACAACAGCGTTTTTTCTTTTTCATAAAATAAAGTTTATTATGTAATTAAAAGGCTGATAAAAATCATACGGGTCTATGATTGGTGACTATTCGGGTAGATTATAACAATAAATGGAAATGATGGAAGAGAAGTGCGCCTTCAGGTAGGACTAAAGGCGCACAGTTAGTTGATCCAATGCCAGGTTATAATGAAGTAAAACGCCTTGTTTAAGATCGGGCGACTCATATTAGGCCTGCTAAGCAGTAGTTCTGACGGGGATTAAAATCTCCGCACGGGATTAAGATAAACTAGGTTGTTGCAACTTCTTCAACAAGCTGGTTATTAAAGATGGTTTCGCTATTAAAAACGATCTCCCAGGTTACGGGTATGGCTTTCTTGAGCATACTACTTACACCACAATATTTTTCCTGCGAATCGGTTACTGCATTTAATACGGCTTCCTTTGCCGAAACATCGGCTTTGAAAAGATATTGCACGTGTATCGCTATGTATTGCATGGGGGCTTGTTTACTCAGTTCGCCGGTCACTTTCATGTCAAGGTCATCAATACGCTGGTTTGCTTTGCGCAACAAAGCAACAATATCCATACCTGTACAACCTGACAGTGCTGCAAGAATAAATGGTTTTGGAATCGGCCCGTTATCTTCCCCGGCAGCTCTTTCCGGTGCATCCATTATTACGGAATGTCCATTTATTAATGCATTAAACTGCATTTTCCCCATCCATTGTGTTTCTATTTCATGTTTTGCCATAAAAAGCTATTTTATTGGTTTTTTATTAATTCAAAATTCAAGGTTTAATAATTGTTAAAAAGTAACTTTTGTCACTTAACACGGGAGCCATGATATGATTTTCGTCATGTTTTGCAAATATATAAATAATAAAAGCAAATGAATACTTCTATTATTTACCTTTGCAGTATTAATCAATTTAAAACTTAAATGATATGCATGCAGTAGCAGAAAATATCCTTAACGTAACCTTGCTGGAGCCAAGGCAAAAACATCCTACTATTTTTGTTCGCTTTGATGAACTGGCTGAAGGGGAAAGCCTGACCATTCACAACGATCATGATCCAAAACCTCTGTATTACCAGTTACTCGGCGAGCGGGGAAATATTTTTACCTGGGAGTATCTTGAAGAAGGGCCGGAGTGGTGGAGAGTAAGGATTTCTAAAAAGATCAGTGGGGAAGATGACGAGACCCTTGGGCAAATAGCTGCAAAAGACCTGCGAAAGGCCCAGGTATTTAAAAAATATGGCCTCGATTTTTGTTGCGGTGGCAAAAAAACCGTGAAAGAAGCATGTGCAGAAAAAGGACTGGATGTAACAAAAGTAGAAAAGGAGTTACAACAAGCCGATACAATGCCTTCTTCCCGTCCGCTGCCTTATGGCGACTGGAACCTGGACTTCCTTGCAGACTACATTGTGAATACTCACCACAGTTATGTACATAAAACTTTGCCCGACATAAAAGCTTATGCCCAAAAGGTGATGAAAGTTCATGGCAATCGCCATCCGGAATTATTACGCATACACCAATTGGTAGAAGAGATTTATGCAGAATTAATGGCACATATGGTTAAAGAGGAAAAAGTGTTGTTTCCCTATATTAAAGAACTAGTGGCTGTTAAAAACAATACCCAGCCTCTTCACGCTGCTGCATTTGGTACAGTACAAAACCCGATTAATTTGATGGAGATGGAACATGAGTTAGTGGGGAAAAACCTGGAAGAGATCAGGCAACTGTCCAATAATTATTTGTTGCCCGAAGATGCCTGTGCAAGTTATAGTTTGTTATACAGGATGCTGGACGAATTTGAGGATGATCTTCACCTGCATATACACCTTGAAAATAATATCCTGTTTCCAAAGGCATTGGAGATGGAAAAAAAGTTGCAATCATGAAAAGAATAGTCGCGATCCTCTTGGCTGCAGGTTTCCTCCTGGCGTGTAACCAGGGAAGTGATCATGCCAGGGATGAACATGCAAAACCCCTGGAAGAAAAACACCAGGATCATGAAAACAATTCAGCGGGACTGGTTTTAAATAATGGTGCTAAATGGAAAGCTGATTCCCCCACCAGGGTCAATGTAGCCTTGCTGCAGGATATTGCGTCTAAATCAAAACAGGGAAGCCTGAACGACTACCATCAAACAGCCGGTCGATTACAGGAAGGGCTGAACAAAATGGTGAAGGAATGTAAAATGCAGGGTCCCGATCACGATGCGCTCCATAAATGGCTGCAACCCCTGGTAGAAAATACCAAAGAGCTGGCAAAACAAACGACAGCTGAAAATGCTGCGGTTTCGTTGAAAAAAATCGAACAACAACTGGGTTTATTTCCTCAATACTTTGAATAACCATGACGATCAACGCCAATACAAAAATAGCCAGCCTGATCAAACATCACCCCGATGCTTTGGAAACAATCGTGGGTATTTCGCAAAAGTTTACAAAATTGCGCAATCCTGTATTACGTAGATTAATGGCCGGCCGAACCAGTATTGCTATGGCGTCTAAACTTGGTGGCTGCAACATAGAAGATTTCTTCAAAAAGTTGCAGCCATTAGGTTTTGTAATTGATTCTGTAATTAAGGTAGATGAGGATGAGCCTGGAAAAGCGGTACCTGCCTTTTTAACAAAAATACAGAACGGTAACCTGATTGAATTAGATGTCCGACCTGTTATTAACACAGGTAAAGATCCATTAAAGGTTATCCTTGAAAAAGTGAAGGCCCTGCAGAAAGGGGAGGTGCTGAAAATTATTAATAGCTTTGAGCCAACCCCACTTATGACTTTGCTGGCCAAACAAGGATTCCAGGCTTGTACAGAAACCATCGGGGATGAATTGGTGCATACTTATTTTTATAAGGACACGGAGCAAGTATGGACCGGTGAAAAAAAGGATAACAATTATTCAGAAAATTGGGATGCCTTAGTGGAGCGGTTTAAGGGAAATATTGAAATTGTGGACGTCAGGAAATTGGAAATGCCTTTGCCTATGCACACTATAATACAGGCCCTGGAAAAATTACCAGCAGGCAAAGCCTTGTTCGTTTACCATAAACGAATCCCTGTTTTCCTTTTACCAGAATTGGAAGAACTGCAATTCAGCTACCGCATCAAAGAGATCAACGATGCCGAAGTGCAGCTTTTGATCTATAAAGATTGACATGTTCCCTACAACCGGAAATAGCCCTGCAACAAAAACTACCTCCTGGAAAGTTGTGCTCCCATTTTACGGCTATGCCGCAGTGGCTTTCCTGATCGCAAATCTTCTTTTGTTGTTGTCCGCAACCGAACTCTTAAAACATTATTTCCACCCGCATGCCCTGGCCATCACACATATCATGGCACTCGGATGGGGTACGATGATAATTCTTGGTGCCAGTCATCAGCTGGTGCCGGTTCTTATAGAAGGAAAGTTATACAGCAACACACTCGCGTACCTGTCTTTTATGTCCGCTGGCATAGGTATTCCATTGCTGGTCTATGGATTCTATAGCTTCAATATGGGGTGGCCCGCCACATGGGGTGGGTGGTTGGTTATAGTTGCTATTGTTGCGTACCTGGTAAACCTGGCGGTCAGTATGGTAAATAGTAAACAGGAAAGCATACATGCTTTTTATATTTTCACGTCTGCAATATGGTTGTTGGCCACAGCCACCGTCGGGCTGATGCTGGTTTACAACTTTACTTTTCCACTGATGCAGAAAAGTTCACAGGATTATCTTCCCTTGCACGCCCATATAGGCATGGTGGGCTGGTTTTTATTATTGGTAACTGGTATTGGTTCCCGGCTGATTCCTATGTTCCTTATTTCAAAATATAACAACGTGCGCCAACTCTGGTGGATCTACGGACTTATCAATGGAGGCTTGCTTGCTTTCGTTTTTCTTTTTTTATACACGAACACTAAAATGCTCTTGATATTTCCCTTGTTTGCCATTGCAGCCGCAATTGTGTTATTCGGGCATTTCTGTTACAGTTCATACCGGCAGCGAATCCGAAAAAAAGTAGACGAACAAATGCGAATGTCACTGCTATCTGTGCTAATGATGCTCCTGCCCCTGGTCTTCCTTCTTGTCATTATCGTTTTGCTGGTTCTGTCCCCGGCCCAACATGTGAGCCTGGTGATTGCTTATGGATTCATCATTTTTTTTGGGTGGATAACCGCTATCATCCTGGGTATGACTTTTAAAACTTTACCTTTTATCATTTGGAATAAGGTATACCATCGCCTTGCGGGAAAAAGTAAAACACCCAATCCAAAAGATCTGTTTAGTGATAACGTGTTTAAATGGATGAGCCTGTCTTATATTTTTGGGTTTGTATCATTTACTGCAGGCATATTGTTCCAATATACAGTTGTGCTGCAGGCCGCAGCTCTTTTATTATTAGTCACATCTCTTTTGTATAACTGGAATGTTATAAAATTATTGATGCATAAACCAGCTTCATGATGAACGTTATAACAAATAATAATCTTAAATTCACGATAGTGCTGGCGGCCCTGCAGGATGTTATGGACCCGGAGATCGGGTTAAATATCGTTGACCTTGGTCTTGTTTACCAGGTAGACTTTGACGAACACGGGCGAAAGATCTTTTGTACCATGACACTAACTACCCAGTTTTGCCCTATGGGAGAGTCTATTACTGATGCTGCCCGGGAAGTGTTGTTATCTGTATTTCCCGAATACCAGGTAGAAATTAATTTAACTTTTGATCCCCCCTGGAATCATGAAAAAATTTCGAAAGAAGGGCAGGATTTTTTAAACCAATGATTTGCGGAGCCTTACCTGCAAGATAACTATAAAGGCAGTGATATAGCTTGCTTCAAAATATGAGCGGGAGAAAAATCCTGCATAAGGGAATCGAAGAATTTATTGATGCCAGGGAGTATATGGTTGGCAAAGTGCTACAGACATTAGCAAAGGAAGAGGTGATTCCATTTTTTTAGAGAAAATCACAAGCGGGTTTATAGTTTTAATTGATTATTAATGAAAGTAAAAGGCCAGGATTTTTTTATTTATTGCAATTCAGTTATCCTTGCAAATTCATCTCCCAGTTTATTACTAAGGCTTTCGAATATGCTGAAGTACTTCATATAAGTATGATGGTGAGTTTCCCCTGGAGAATAACTATCTGCAATCTCTATCTGGGCTGCGGCTTCATCCAATGATTTAAATATTCCCATTTCTGTGGCGGCTAAAAGAAAAGCGCCTGTACTTACACTGTTAGAATTCTTGGTGATATGTACCGGTTTATTGAACATGTCTGCAATCATTTGTGTACAAAATGGAATCGTTGCAAAACTTCCGTTTACAGAGAGCGCGCTAATATTTCTGTGTTCGTTCAGCATTTTCCCGATGCTGTAAATTTCATACAAAATGCCCTCAATAGTGGCCCTGATAAAATGCTGTCGTTCATGTTTAATATTTATACCGAAGAACATACCCCTGGCATCAGGATTCCAAATAGGTGCCCTCTCCCCCAGCAGGTAAGGTAAAAACAATAATCCTCCGGAGCCGATGGACACCTTGGTAGCTTCCTGCAACAGGTTGTTCATACAACTTTCGAGGTCGTATGCCGTAGCAAAATCTCCAAATTGTTTTGCAAACCATTCGAAAGTACCTCCTCCACTGTTGCTTGGACCGCCGCTTACAAAACAATTTTCCGTAATTAAATAGTTAAATATTCTTTTGTTATCGTCGTGAAGAATTTTATTGCCCACTACTCTCACAGCGCTGCTATCTTCTATGGTAATGGTTGCTTTATCGCTGTTCCAGATACCGGCACCAAGCGTAGCCATGCAACCATCGCTGGACCCGATTAAAATTTTAGTATCAACACTCAATCCCAAAGAATTCTGGTATGCTTTTTTTAAAGTACCGGCAGTTGCAAACACCGGAACCAATTGCGGCAATTTATCGCTGCTAATTCCGGCAAAATTGAGCGCTTCGGGCTCCCAGGCTATTTTGTGAATATTGAGCATGCCGGTTGCGCAGGCCATGCTGTAATCTATCATATACTCACCCGTTAGTTGATGCACCACATAGGATTTTATAGAGAGGAATTTTCCAGCCTGTTGAAATTTTTGCGGATCATTCTTTTTCATCCAGGCAATTTTCAACATGGGAGACATTGGATGAAGCGGCGTGCCGGTACATGTATACATCTCATCGCCAATTGAAGATTCCTTTATTTCTATTGCTTCTTTTTTTGCCCGGTTATCTGCCCATGTAAATGCATTGCCCAATGGAATACCATGCTTATCCACAGCAAGTGTACTATGCATAGACGAACTGAAACAGATCGAGGCCACTTTATATTTTTTGGGATATATTATTTCGTTAAGCAGGTTCTTAAGTACGTATAACATTGTAATAAAAATCTGCTCAGGATCCTGTTCGCTGTAGTCTGGCTGGGTATGAAAAGTAGGATAATACCCTTTCATGCTTCCGATGGCAATACCGTTCAGATCAAAGGCAAAGATCCTTACGGCGTTGGTACCAATTTCTATGGTGATAATACATTTCATAAACACTATTTATTCGGTATAAGAATTATTTTTTCTAAACTCCCCCGGTGTAAAACCGGTGAGTTTTTTAAAAGTTGTTGAAAAATGCTGCGATGAATAAAACCCGGTATCGAATGCGATATTAGTAATACTGACCTGTGGCTTTTTTAATAATTTGATTGCTTCAGAGATCCTGATATTTATCAGGTAATTCAAAGGAGTGAAACCGGTGTAGCTTTTTACCTTTTCATTGAATAAAGTATTGCCTAATCCTGTCAAGGCAGCCATCTCATCCACCGTCCACTGGCGAGCTATATCTTTTCGCAATGCCTCATCCAGTTTCATAAAGGTTTTATGAAAATCCCGGCCCGGATTGTTTTGTCGTGTAAGCTGTCTTGTTAGTATTATCAACAACTCGTCAATGAGGTTATTTGTCCTTGCGTAATAACCCACCTCCTGGCTGCACAATTCCTGCTGGATACTTTTGATTATCCTGCCGGCTTCATTGATTTTCGTAATTACAAGAGGGGTACTTAATAAGAGGATTTTACTGATCGCAATCATTTCATTACCGGATAAACTACTCCATTTATCAAGGATAATTTCATCTGCACCGTGCAGGTGTGCCTTTAAATGCAAAAAGGAAAACGAACCAATTTCAAGCACCCCGGTAGTACTTCCAAATTCCTGCCCGGGTAGTATCATGGCAACATCACCAGGGTAGAGGATATACTCTTGGGCATGGATATTCCAATGAAATTTACCATCTAAAATATAGAACACTTTGATTCCGGGCATGACGGCTTTTGGTAACGCATTCAATTGTATTGCCGCGTTTTTAACTAAGCCCAGTTCCTTAATGTGCGGGAAGAAAATCAATTCTTCAGAACAGCCATGTATCAGCACATTTTTATTCATACACAATTTTAGGAATACCTACTGTTCTAAAATCCGGCAGGCATTAAATTAAAAATAAAGAAAAGATTTTACCTGATCCTTCCTGTACAAAATCCATCATAGTTTATTATTGGAAGCTTGTGCAGGTTTATTATAATATGTTTGTTTTTCGAACGATTTTTTTATCAAAGAATTTGCTATATGAAAAAATTTACATCGCCACGGCGGGTTTATCCTACCATTTTATTTTTCCTCGTAACAATGCTGGCCTCTTACCTTTCGTTTGGCCAAACTTTGCAGGGTACAATAACCGATGATAACAACAGGCCCCTTTCGGGTGTATCAGTAGTGGTTAAAGGTGCCAATCGAAATGCTATTACCAATAATGAAGGTAAGTATACAATAGTAGCTCAAAGTGGGCAAACACTGGTAATTAGTTATGTGGGATTTGTAAGCCAGGAAATCCTCGTGGGCAATAATAGCAATATTTCTGTTAGTATGGTTAAAGGTTCATCAGGCGAATTAGACGATGTTGTAGTAGTAGCGCTGGGTATGAAACGTCAGGAAAGAAAGTTAGGGTATGCGGCAACCTCAGTTAACACAGATGAGTTGGTAAAAAACAGGACCAACAATGTTGGAGAATCCCTGGAAGGGCGGGTGGCAGGCCTCAATATTACACCGCCTTCTGCCGGTGCCGGCGCCAGCACACAGATTCGGTTACGTGGACAGGTGGGTTTTGCCGGATCCACCAACTCACCGCTGATTGTTGTAAACGGCCTTCCATTGGACCAAAATGCCAGGAATGCTGAGGGAGGTGGTAACCTGCGTGACCAGGGAGATAACCTGCAGGTTATTAATCCCGACGATATTGAAAGCATGACTGTACTGAAAGGGTCAACGGCATCTGCATTGTATGGTTCAAGAGCGGCTGCCGGTGCAATTATTATCACCACCAAATCTGGCTCAAAAAATTCGGGTATTGGCGTTGAATATATTTCCAGCTATACTACCCAAACCGCATTGAATTACATGGATCAGTTTCAAACAATGTACGGCCAGGGAACGGGAGGCTTAAGGCCTGTATCTGCCGCCAGCGCAGCAGGCAACGGCCAGTTTGGCTGGGGAGCAAAGTTAGACGGCGTACCTACTCCTATTTTTGATGGCTCACTACAACCTTATTCTGCTTATGAAGACCGCCTGTTTGACTATTTGCAGAGGGGATCAAATTTCACCAATACGATCGCCTTGTCGGGGGGCGGAGCAAACGGAAGTTTCAGGGTATCTTTTTCTAATGCTGATGCAAATGGAATTGAACCACGGGATGAATATAAAAAGAAGATTTTTAATGTAGGCCTCAATCAAACCATTGCTAAAAAACTGCGGTTATCAGTTAACATCAATTGGTCTAACGAGATACAAAGCAACCCACCACAGGTAGGAGTTCAGGGTGCAGGTTCTATCAACTTCTTCACAAGGCTTGCTATATCCACACCAGGGTCGGCCTTTAAAAATAGTGCGGTTAATCCCGTTACCGGTACCGAAGCTCAGACTTCCGGGTTCCAGGGGACTGTACTCAATCCGTATTATGCCATCCAGGCGGGCCAGAACTGGGAAACTAAAAGAGACCGCATACTCGGTACTGCCACCTTAAGATATGATTTGCTGGATTGGTTATACATCCAGGGCAGGTACAATTACAATTATTCCGTTTCAACCAATGAGAATCACGTGCCCTGGGGTATCGGAACCAGCGTTGCCACCAATGCAGATGGTACCTATAAAGGCAGCTATAACATATCGCAGGGAAAAGGAACAGAACTAAATGCAGATTTTATGGTCGGAGGCAATAGAACATTTGGTAAATTTTCTGTTGACGCAAGCGTCGGTGGAAATATATACAGAACAGAGGGTAATAGCCTGAACCAGGGCTCGGGAAACTTTATTGTGAAAGACCTGTATTCAATTGCTAACGGAAACGTTAAGACGCAAAGTTATGATTACGGCAAGAGAAGAATAAATTCACTCTATGGTTTATTGGAATTGGGATACAGCCGCCTGTTATACATCACGCTTACCGGAAGGGAAGATTGGTTCTCGGTGTACAATCCAAAAAATAACAACGTTTTTTACCCTTCTGCATCTGCCAGTTTCGTTTTTTCTGAATTATTGTCTGAACAAAAATGGCTTAATTTTGGAAAATTGAGGGTTGCCTGGGCGAGTACCGGAAGTGCCAATGGCGTTGATGCTTATGAAGGCCTTCTTAATTATACCATAGCCCCCAATAATTTTAATAACCAGGCTACTGCAACTATTGGAGGTGTAAATGCACCCAACGCATTGTTAACACCATTTAAAACAGATGAGAAAGAAATAGGCCTGGAACTGAGAATGTTCAACAACAAGGTTCGCTTTGATATCTCAGCCTTTAAAAAAGTAACAACGGACCAGGTATTACCAGTTACAATTTCGAATGCTTCTGGTTATACCGGCACTAAAGATAACCTGGCATCATTAAAGAATAGCGGTATAGAAACCCTAATTGAATTTACGCCGATACAAACACGTAACTTCACATGGACCAGTTCCTGGAACAATGCCTTCTTAGCGACAAAAGTGCTCGCCATTTCCCCTGGAGTAAAAGATTTTCTTTTACTGTACTTCAACGGCACAGGCAATGAGTTTCTTGGGCAAATACATTACACAGAAGGTTTAGCGATGAACCAACTATATACAAGAACTTATTTAAGAGATGCTGACGGCAATATTCTGGTGAACGCTAATGGCCGTTTACTTGCCACACCAGATTACAAACCTGTAGGCAGTTCCATTCCTAAATACACAGGTGGCTGGATAAACAGTTTTTCCCATAAAAACCTGTCCCTTTCAATATTTATTGACTACAAATTTGGAGGAAAAGTAATGTCTGGTACTGCGCTGAATATGCTAAGACAAGGATTGTCCAAAGCCTCGCTTGTTGGTCGCAGGGAGGGAGAAAACGGGATTGTATTCCCAGGCATTAACCAGGCAACGGGAAAACCCAATGAAGTAGCGGTGACCGATTTGCAGGGCTTTTATGCAGACTATAGGAATCTGCAAATCGGCGATCCATTCGTCTTTAAGTCAGATTTTGTAAAGCTTAGAAATATTTCAATTGCTTACAATTTTACTAGTCTTGTAAGCAAGGTATCTTATCTTAAATCCCTTAAAGGGCTTACGTTATCAGCATCTGTACGTAACGTGGCAATATTGCACAAAGACCTGCCGGGCCTTGATCCTGAAGCCATACAATCCTCCGGAGATATCAGGGCCGGTTACGAAAATGCAGCCCTGCCTACTACACGTAGCTACAATTTAAGTTTAAACGTAAAATTCTAATTTTATGAAAAAAATAATATACAGTATAACCCTTATCGGCGGTATGTTCCTACTTGCAGGATGCGATAAGGATTTTGTAGAAATCAACACCAACCCTTACGCCGTAACCTCCATAGATCCCGGACTACTGCTGGCAGGAGCACAGCGTTCGTTCAATGGTGCAGGCTGGGAAACAGAAAATACCATTGTTCAGCAATTTGTAAATCCATTCAATGCCGGGGCTACCGAAGGTCCCAATTTTAATGCAGACATTGACTTCTTCAATAATGCAAGATGGGAGGCTACTTATACAGGCACTGCCCCGTTGAATAACCCAACCACAGGCGGACTGAAAAACCTGGTTCAGGCTTTGGCAAATTTAAATGGCACCACAAATACAGGTAACCTAAAAAGCATAATCCGCATATGGAAAGCCTTTGCTTTCATGGGACTAGTGGACACTTATGGCGATGTTCCTTACCTGGAGGCTGGCAAAGGCTATATCGAAACGATTTTTTACCCGAAATATGATGATGATGCTGCCATTTATGCCGACCTGGAAAAGGAACTCAGGGAAGCCACTGCAGCATTAAACCCAACCGGCGATTATGTTTCTGCAGATCTTTTCTTTGGCGCACGTGCTGCCATTCCTATTACAACCGTTGGCCCGCAGGTAGAAAAATGGAAAAAATTAGGTAATTCAATATTGCTAAGATTAGGCATGCGGTACTCTAAACAGAACCCGGCAAAAGCGCAGGCACTTGTTGCGGAAGCATTTGCGGGAGGTGTAATGACATCCAATGCAGATAATGTGTTTGTAAAATATGACGGCACAATTGCTACGAATGTGACCAATGTGAATTTAGTCAATAACAATCCCCGTTTTTATTATGTAGCGGAGCCTTTTGTAAACCAGCTGAAGTCGACCAATGATCCACGAAGCAAATTTATCGTTGCAAAGTTTGCAGACCCTAATAACCCCTTAGGAGACCCCAATCCCGACCTGGCCGTAGCCAACCAGTTTGGTGTTCCGGTAGGTGTGATAAGCGATGCACTTTCGAACCCGCCCTATCGGGGCACGAGGGGTGGAGGATATAATTATTCCCAGCTGAACGTGAGAACTGTAGCATCTCAAACAGCGCCTACTTTCTGGATAACCTTTGCACAAACATCCCTGTTGTTGGCAGAGGCTGCAAAAAGGGGTTGGGTCACTGGAGGCGATGCTGCGGCAAAGACATACTATGAAGCCGGGATCATAGCAGACATGGACAGTTA